>CAZNBH010000221.1:0-1505 GCA_964571355.1 uncultured Aquifex sp. | reverse complement strand
GGTAAAGAAGTTATCGGAAAAGTTGCCTCCGATAACTCCTATACTTGGTGATTTTCTAATTTATAACCTTTGGGAGGTATAAAAATGGTGTTAAAAAAAATCCTTTTGGGAAGCTTTTTTTCTATTCCAATATTGGTTTGGGCTCAAAATCAAAATGCATCCACTGAAGGGACTAAACAGGTAAACGTCCATAAAGTGGATAAGGCGATAGAAATAACCCCTGTAGATCAGGATGTAAACCAAGCAGAGGGGTTAATAGAGGCAAAAATACAAGCCTTTTACAAAAAACACGGTATTCCTTCCGATGGAGAATTTCATAACAAGTATTTCACCCATAGGGTTGAAAGCGGGTTGAATATCGAAGACCCCAATTTTTATAGAAAGAAAATTCTACTTTACGAAAAGGCTTATATGGAAGCCTTAGCGGATATAGCCAACTTTTTGGGAACAAAAATTCTAAGTGAAACGGAAAGGGAATTGTTTGCCGATAATAGTGGGGGGGAAGGTTACAATAAAGGAGTACAACTTTCGGGATGGGAAAGTTTAAGAGCTAAAATTTTGGCCGCAACCGATGCCGCATTGGATGCTATTTTGAGAAAACTCGGAAAAAATCCCGAGGAATACGGGCATTTAACCATAGAGAAAAAAAGAGAATTGGCTTTGGATGCAATAAGGAAAAGGGTAATTACCAAGGCTATAGCCGAACTTTCGGGTACAACTCCGGTTTTTACCACCGAAGGGTATACCAAAAATGGTGATTATGCCGTCGGTATAGTGGTTATGTATTCCCCAAAATTAAAACAGTTTGCATACGACTTGGCTAACGGATTGGAACCCGTTCAATTTCCAAAGGGGAAACCTTTGGCGGCGTATTTACCAAAAACTCCACAGGGTTGGTTGGCCGCATGGGGTCCTAGGGTTGTTATAGATGAGTATGGATATCCCGCGGTTATAGCCTACGGGCAATGGGCTGTACCTTTAAATATCCATAACAAAATAAAGTTGAATATCTATAAAGAGGCGGCCAAAAAACAATCTCAACAATTGGCTTACTCTTATATTTCTGAGTTTGTAAATTCCCAAGTAGGTGTGGAAACCTTAACAAAAATTGGTTCCGAAATAGGTGATGAAATAGTTAAGACAATACCGGGAGATACCTATGAAATCACCAAAGACATAATTCAGGACGTTCTAAAGGAAAAAATCGTTAGAAAATCCCATGTAAAAATTACGGGTGTTCAACCTTTAGCCCAAAAGGTTTTTGATGTGAATGTTGGTGGAAGAAAGTACAGGGTTTATATAACCGCATTGGGGTGGAGTTACAAGAGTTACCTTATAGCGAACAAAATTAAAAACTGGAAACCTTCAAGGGAACATAATACCAACGTTATAGAACAGGAGGAACAAAAAGAATACAAATCTCAAACTTTTGAAGGTCCCCAAGGGGACATATATGACTGGTAGGGGGATAAAAAATGAGATTTCTATTATTCCTCTTTACGTTA
>CAZNBH010000220.1:0-1554 GCA_964571355.1 uncultured Aquifex sp. | reverse complement strand
TCCAAAGGTCTTGCCAATTTGTAGGGGATGTTTCCCGTCTTTCCGAGGATTTGTTCGACCAGGTTTAGTGCTACAAACGGGAAACTATCCCTTTTTAGTAGGGTTTTATTCAAAACTATTTGGGAGGGTATATTTGCCCCTAAAAGGGTTTGTTTTATGTAATCGTACAGCGAAAGTTCCTTAACTATGTCGAACCCCCCAAAAGAAGGGATGAAGGCTATAACCAGGTCGGGTGTTCTTTCCTTTATCTCCGCCAGTATGGGGGCTAAAGCTATTCTGGTATCGTTTCGGGTTTTCTTTGCCCGTAGACCTATAGGTTGTAGGAGTTTCACCCCTATCCCTTTGGAGGATAGGAGCTTGAAAACCTTCTTTAAAAGGAGTTTTCTCTCCTCGTTCAGGTTTCCCTCCTTGTTTTCCACGACGAGGATTTGAACTTTCAAAGTTTCCTTCCTTATAAAGGGTTGGCACCTTTCGAGGAAGGGTTTTAGGGATAAACCTTTAACGGGGCGCTTTTCCCCCTTTGCATCGACCACCTCGTTGAGGTATTCAACCTTATCCTTTTCATCCAACTCTACGGGTTTTGGAGATATTTCTATCCCGTAGGGGGAGGTTATCCTCCTTACGACCCCCAAAAGTTGTAGGATTAGGGAAAACCTTTTCTGCGGGGGGAGTTTAACCAATTTTGAAACCTCTTGGGTGTTCTCTATGGTGTTGAAATCCAAAACGGGGCGGAGAATTTGGGCGGGGTATACGTAACCCCCTTCGAGGGTCGCTATGTAGATTTTGTCCAAATCGGAGCCGAGGACTTTTTCCCAAAGCCTCTTGGTGTATTCCTGGGTAGCCCTTCTGGCGGTGGTTTTTAAAAAATCCTCCGGGTATTCCGAAGCCCTCTTCAGCTCCAAAATTCGGAAGGTTCTATTCACCCCGGAGGGCTTTACCCTAAACTCCCTATTTTGAAGGATATCTTCAACCGAAATAGTTCCCTCTTCCAGCAGCTGCTGTAAGTTTTTAAAGGGAACAATCCTGTAGTGGATATCCAACTGAAGGAGGTAGTCCCCAAAGTGATTCCAAACCTGGAGTTCCACCTGGGGGAAAACTACAATCTTTTCCAACCTCGGGTCGGAAATAACATTGTTAAAACTCTTGGAGAGTTTATTGTCGATATTTTCAAACCGCAGGAGGTCTTTGACGATATACTCCACATCCTGGGCGGAGGGTTGGGGAATTTCCTTTAAACCCTCCACAGGTTCAAACTCGTACAAAACCTCGTCGAGGGTTATTTCGATTTTCTCCTTTACCTCCCCGAGGACTACAAAAAACGCCTCCCCGTTGGGGTTTAGATAGTAGTAAACCGGTTTTTGGAGTTCTTTTGCCAAACGGAACCTCAATTTGTTTAGGATTTTTCTCTCGTTTCCCCTTTCGGTTATATAGGTTTTTAGTACCGATGTGGGAATTCCCGATAGGTCGACCTTTAAGGGGAAAAGGTTGGTTCTAAAAACCCTTTGGTCGTTATGGCTAATGTTCATTTTCAGTTTTTAATTTAAAGCTCCCCGA
>CAZNBH010000219.1:0-1607 GCA_964571355.1 uncultured Aquifex sp. | reverse complement strand
AAATCCCAACTTTTGAGGTTGACCTTTTAAGACCCTTTGGGGTAAATTAAAAATAGTTACCAGCCGGCGTAGCTCAGTCGGCAGAGCGGGGGATTTGTAATCCCCAGGTCGCGGGTTCAAGTCCCGCCGCCGGCTCTCTTAATCTCCCTCATAGTCCCCCAAAGGTTGGAAAACGCTCAATATAAACCTTTTATGGACTTTAAAAAACTTTTAGACCTCGCGGAGGAAATCAAAGAGGAAATAATTTCCTGGCGTAGGTATATCCATATGAACCCCGAACTTTCGGGGAAGGAGTTTAAAACCTCCCAATTCATCGTGGAGAAATTAAAGGAGTTCGGAATAGAGGAGATTTATCCCAACTATGCGAACACCACCTCGGTGGTCGCATATATAAGAACCCCAAAGGGGAAGGGAAAAAAGGCTATCGCCCTAAGGGCGGATATAGATGCCCTACCTATAGAGGAGAAAAACGAAGTTCCCTACTGTTCGAGGGTAAAGGGTGTTATGCACGCCTGTGGGCACGACGCAAATACCGCAATGCTCTTGGGAGCGGCGAAAATACTCTCCACTTTAAGGGACGAACTTCCCCGAGATGCAAAGCTGATATTCCAATCGTGCGAGGAAAACCCCAAGTGCAGTGGGGCTAGGGCTCTGGTCGAGGCGGGGGTTTGCGACGACGTGGAAGCTATCTTCGGTATGCACGTCTATCCCGAAATTCCATCGGGGTACGTGGGAATAATGGAAGGACCCGTTATGGCTGCCGCCGACTTTTTCAAGGTTGCCCTCGTAGGGAAATCTTCCCACGCGGCGAGACCCCATATGGGGGTGGACCCGATTTTAATGGCGGCACAGGCTATAAACTCCATTCACCACATCGTGAGCCGTAAGGTTGCACCCCTACACCCCGCCGTTGTAACCATAGGGAAAATCGAGGGTGGATACGTTCCCAATCAGATACCCGATGAGGTTAGAATGGAGGGAACGGTTAGGACTTTCGACGAAGGGGTAAGGGATAAAATTGCCGACTGGATAGAGCAAGCCCTCAAGGGTATAGCCACAGTCTACGGTGGGGACTACCGCTTTGAATACGTATTGGGATACCCCCCCGTGATAAACGATAAAAACGAAACCCGCTATGCGAGGGAGGTTGTAAAGAAGCTCCTCGGTGAGGAGAGGATAGTGGAACTCACCGAACCGAGTATGGGGGGCGAAGATTTTGCTTATTACCTAAAAAAGGTTCCCGGTGTGTATCTCCGCCTCGGGGTTAGGAACGAGGAAAAGGGAACGGTGAACCCTTTACACAGCGCCAAGTTCGACATCGACGAGGATGCCCTTCCGATAGGTTCGGCGGTCTTTTCCGCTTTGGTTTTGGGGAGGGGTTAATAACAATTCCCGCCCTTCGGGCGGGCTTTTTCTTTTTGGGAAAGACTTTTCCCTCTATCCTATCGTTATTTAATGGCGGAAAAGTTTTATATCACCACCCCGATTTATTACGTAAACGGAGAACCCCATCTGGGTCACGCCTACACCACCATAGCAGCCGATATTCTGGCGAGGTTTAACCGTTTGAAGGGGAAAAGGGTTTTTTTCCTAACGGGGACCGATGA
>CAZNBH010000218.1:0-1607 GCA_964571355.1 uncultured Aquifex sp. | reverse complement strand
GGGAAAAAAAGAGCTTAAAAGTCGGAGGGTAACTCTTTATAGCAGAACCACCAGTCGGCGCACTCCCATTTACCCTCTTTAGCCCCTTCCAACCTCTGTTGGGCTTGACCAACGGTGGTAGCGGGAGGAATGATTACGTAATCCTTTCCGTTGAACACTTCGGGACCCGTCCACTTAATCTTATCGGCGTACCAGTTGGCGGGGGTTGCAACGCCGTATTTGTCGGTGGTCTGCATAGCCTTAATCAACCTGATAATCTCGGGAATATTCCTTCCGTTCTCTTGGGGATAGTAGAGAATAGCCCTTATTATCCCCTTGTTGTCCACTATAAAGACCGCCCTAACGGTGTCGTTGTTCCCTTTGGGCAACATATTGAGGGTTTTTGCAACCTTACCCCCCACGTCGGCGATGATGGGAAACTGTATTTGAACCCCAAAGTGGTTTTTAATCCACTCCATCCACTTGATGTGGGACCAAACCTGGTCTTCGGATAGACCTATGAGTTCGGTATTCAAAGCCCTAAATTCGTTGTAGTGCTTTTGGAAGCTGATAAATTCGGTGGTGCACACCGGGGTGAAGTCCGCAGGGTGGGAGAATAGCACGAACCACTTACCTTGGTTTACGTAGTAATCGGGCAAAACAATCCTTCCGTGGGTGGTGTTTACAACCATCCTCGGGAATTTTTCACCGATAACGGGAACAAAGGTTTTCTGTCCCGAATTGGTTTGAACCGGTTGGGGATTGTTGGAAGGTGTAGGTGCAACGGTGGCGGGAGAGCTGTTTAAACCGCATGCGATTGCGCTACCGCTCAAAATCAAAGCGGCTAAAACTTTCCTCATGGCTAAACCTCCTTATTGCTAAGTTTTTGCAATTTTATAGAAAAAGTAGAATAAGCTAAGGCGATTTATAATTTATGATTTGTCTCACTTGTAGAAGCACTCGACCCTTTGCCCAACCTTTGCGCGGAACTTCTCTTTAAAACTATCCATAGGTAGGAAAACCTCCACAAATCCAAAACTCCCGCAGATGAAATTCGGTTTTCCCCTTTCCCCCGAGAGGAAGTTATCTACGTATTTCCCCCACAGGTTTAGGTATCTACACCTTTTAAACCTCCCGCAGGGGATATTGGTTACGGCGTTCCCAAAGCGGTCGAAATAAACGATTTCTCCGACCACTTTAGAGGGGTATCTCCTCGGTTTGGGAAACCTAAGGAGGTATTTGTATTTAATCGGTTTTCCGAGTTCCCTCAAAGGAACACCTTTTGCTATATAAGCCCCCGCGGGGGTGAATATATCCCTCCCGTGGAAGGTGTTGTTTACAGCCTTTAACCTGTACTTGGGATTTGTAATTTTTACCACCTCGAGGGGTTTTTCCTCCCTTAAAACCAAATCGAGGAGCCCGTTCATAGGGGCGACGAAGAAGTAGTTTTCCGTTCTCACCGCAATAGCGGGTCTTTTTGTTCCCACCCCCGGGTCTACCACGCATACAAACACCGAGCCCTTCGGGAAAAACCTGTAATGGGCTTTTAAAACGAGAGCCCCCTCGAGGATATTAAAAGGCTCAACCTCGTGGGTAAGGTCTACGAGTTTGAGGTTGGGATTAATCGA
>CAZNBH010000217.1:0-1620 GCA_964571355.1 uncultured Aquifex sp. | reverse complement strand
CCATAGGGGTAAAAGATAGCTCTTAACCCCTTTGGGGATGTTAAGGGATTTTTAATACAAAAAAGGAAAAATAGAGCTGCAGCAAAATTAAAAATAAAATGAAAATTTTAGTTTTTGGGCTCGGCGCCATAGGATGCGCCTTTGCCGGCTTCCTCAAAAAAGCGGGACATGAAGTTTACGCAATAGGGAGACCGAAAATAATTAACCCCATAAGGGAAAAGGGTCTAAAAATCTCCGGCATTTGGGGGGAGCATAGGGTAGACCTAAAAGAGGTCTACGCATCTGTAGAGGAGCTACCCGTTAGGGATTTCGACCTCGTAATACTTTCCGTTAAGAGTTACGATACCGAAAAGGCTTTGGAAAACCTCAAAAAGGTGAATTTCAAATATTTACTACTCGCCCAAAACGGATATGGGAACTACGAAAAAGCCGTTAATGTGTTTGGAAAAAACAAGGTAGTCCTCTCGAGGGTAATCTTTGGTGCAGAAATTCCCCAACCGGGAGAGGTAAGGATAACCGTTATAGCCGACGACGTGGTAATAGGAAACCCCGACGGGGCAATACCCGAAGGGGAACTTAAACGGATAGCCGAAACCCTTAACGGGGCGGGTATTCCCACCCGATACTCCCCCGATGTTTATAAATACCTTTGGGACAAGATACTTTACAACAGCGCCCTAAACCCCCTTGGGGCTCTGCTCGAAACCAATTATGGAACCCTCGGGGAGATACCCGAAACGAGGGAAATTATGAACCGAATAATCGACGAGATTTTTTCGGTAGCCAAGGCAAGGGGCATAGAGCTGTTCCACAAGTCCGCCGACGAATACAAAGAGCTTTTTTATAAAAAACTATTGCCGCCTACGGCGGGACATTACCCCTCGATGTTACAAGACATAAAGGCGGGCAAAAAAACCGAAATCGACGCCCTAAACGGGGCTATAGTCGAGCTCGGCAAAGAGGTAGGTGTATCAACCCCCACCAACGAACTAATAACCCTATTGGTTAAAGCGAAGGAAAAAATAACCCGAAAGGGGAACTAAATCTTTACACCAACCCCCTCGTAGTGCCAACCTTTTTTCTTCAGTTCCTTTACGAGATTTTTGTTCAAAACGTTCCTCCCGTCGAAGATGTTCCTACCTTTTACGAGTTCCGTTATAAGGTTCCAGTTTTCTTCGTTCCAACTTTTGTATTCGACCGCAATTATTATCCCATCGACACCTTTGACGGTTTCGTACAGGTCGTCAAAGACGGTAAGCCCGTAGGTGTAGCGGGTAGAGGCTTTCAACTCAATTAGCTTCCTTACGTTGTCCCTTGCCCCTTTTACGTAATCGAAACCTTTTACAAAAGCCCCCTCCTCTACGAGGAGTTCGGCGAGTTTCAATGCCGGACTTTCCCTTAGGTCGTCGGTATTGGGTTTAAACGCCAACCCGAGAAGGGCAAATGTTTTCCCGCTCAAATTCCCCGCGAAGCGGCGTTTTATTTTGTTCAAAAACCAGATAAGTTGCTCCTCGTTTATCTCTTTGGTAGCCTTGGGGAGTTTAGGTTCCACCTCATGCTCTTTGAACTGCCAAATGAGGGCGGAAACGTCTTTCGGGAAGCAGTTGTGCACAACCAAAC
>CAZNBH010000216.1:0-1622 GCA_964571355.1 uncultured Aquifex sp. | reverse complement strand
TGACCCAAGACGTCACCGGCGGCGAACACACCGGGAACGGAGGTTTCCATCGTTTCGAGGTTCACCTTCACACCGCCCTTTTCGTTTAGCTCCACCTGACCCATTAGCCAGTTTACCGAGGGTTTGCTACCGCCGAGGAAAACGAAGACGCCTTCGGCGGGAATGACCTTTTCCTCCCCCGAAGGGGTTTTTACCTTTAAGCCCTCTACTACATCCTTACCCACTATCTCGAGCGGGCGGTATCCCAAGAGGATTTCAACGTTGTCCTTCATTTCGAGCTGGCGAACCATTTCGGGGGGCGCCTTTATCTGCTTGGTGGGAACAACTATAGTAACCTTGGAGGCAAATCTCGATAGGAGCTCCGCCTCCTCGAGGGCGTATTCGCTATCCCCTACAACTATAACAGGTCTTCCCTTGTAAAAGTGGGCATCGCAAATCGCGCAATAGGATACACCCCTACCGAGGAACTTATCTTCACCGGGAATTTTGGAGGTTCTCTCCAGTGCTCCGGTGGCTATTAAAACTGTTTTTCCCTTGTAAACCCTTCCGTCCTCGGTGTAGACCTCTTTTATTTCGTTTTTCAGGTTAGCCCCTATTACCGTTCCCTTTTCGAATTCGGCACCGAAGGTCTTTGCCTGTTTTCTCATTATCTTTAGGAGTTCGTATCCACTGATAGGTCCCGGAACGCCGGGGTAGTTCTCTATGTTCGAGGTAATTCCAAGGGCCCCGTCGGCTTCGGCCCTGTAGAGGACGAGGGTGTCGAGGTTTCCCCTAGCGGTGTAGAGAGCCGCCGATACCCCCGCGGGACCCCCTCCTACGATGATAACGTCCCAAACCTTGTTCTGTTTTTCGTCGGGTTGAACCCCACCTATGTTGAGACTTAAAACCATTTCCTTCCTCCCTTTGCGGGTTTAAAAAAATTTCTAACCCCACTTGGAAAAAGAATTTAGGAGAAAAAACCCTTAAGGGGTTTTTTAGGAAAGTAGAACCTTGAAAGCCCTTTCCAAATCGGGGTCCAATTGGAGGTTGAACTTGTTTTCGACCTCCGCAACGAGGTCTATAAGTTCGCAAGGGGGTAAACAATCCTCCATAAAGGGTTCCAAAGCCTTTTCCTCGTCGACCGATTTTAGGACTTTTTCCCAATCCTCCAATGTGGGTTTTCTGTTTAAAGCCTTTTCCACGCAACGTCTGCAACGGTGATATTCCTCAAAAAGGTCGGTGGTAAAACGGACCACCTCGCAGTATCCCCTTGCTATATCCCCCGCGTCTTCCTCGAGGAGGAGAATCCACTTTTTAGGAATATCGAGGAGGTAGTACCTCCTTGCGACGTAGCTCTCGAAAAATTCCTCGTAGAGTTTCCTAACGAGGGCTTGGTAATCCTCTAAAGGGGTGTCCTGTTTTGGAACGTGCAACCGGTGGCGGATATTTTTGAAGGTTACCTCGTAAAGGGTCTTATCGCCCTTTTTAGCCTCCCTTATGGTGTCCACCTCGAGGGATAACATCCTGCGGGAGATTATACCTTCGAGTTCGTCCCTTAAGAGGTCGGGATTAAACCTATCCCTAAGGGTAAAAATAATATCGTTTACCTCCGCCGCCAGCAGACGGAGGTCTTCCAACATCAT
>CAZNBH010000215.1:0-1652 GCA_964571355.1 uncultured Aquifex sp. | reverse complement strand
AGGGGTTTAATCTTTTTGAGCTTTTGCCTCGCCTCGGTGGAAAGTCCGGGAACTTTGTCCCAATCTATGTCGGGTGGAATTTTCACGTTTTCCAACTTTTTGAGTTTTTCGTTGAGTTTTTTCTCCCTTTCGAGGTAGGGTTCGTATTTGAACTGAATTTCTATCTCCTCCTTTACCCAATCCAACTTGGGGAGTTCTATTTGGTCTTTCAAATCCTCGAGGGAGGTATTGGGTCTTTTCAAATACTCCTTAACGGTCATCTTTTTCTTTTCCCCGTTTAGGGGGACTATAACCTTCGTTTCCTCGTAACGTTTTTTAAATTCTTCCAATTCCCTAACCGCTTCTTCCAGCAGTTTTAGTTGTTCCTCGGTGAGGGTTCCGAGCTTTCTCGCCAACCTTCCGAGGCGTAAAATGGCGTTGTCCTGCCTTAGGTGGAGCCTCCACTCCGCCCTCGAGGTGAACAGTCTATAGGGTTCTGTTACCCCTTTGGTGGTGAGGTCGTCGACCATAACCCCTATATAGCTTTCATCCCTCCTAAGGACTATCGGGTCTTTACCGAAAGCCCTTAGGGCGGCGTTTATTCCCGCAAGGATTCCCTGACCCGCCGCCTCCTCGTAGCCGGTCGTTCCGTTGAAATTCCCCGCGTGGAACAGTCCCCTTATTCTCTTTACCTCCAAGGTGGGATAGAGTTCCCTCGGGTCCACTATGTCGTACTCAATCGCGTAGGCGGGGCGGATTAACCTCACATTTTCGAGCCCCGGAATGGAACGGTACATCTCCCACTGAACCTCTTCGGGTAGGGAGGTGGAAAGACCGTTGGGGTATATCTCTATCGTGTCCCACCCTTCGGGTTCCAAAAATACCTGATGTCTTTCCTTGTCGGGGAACTTAACTATTTTGTCCTCTATGGAGGGGCAATAACGGGGTCCAACCCCCTTGATGAGCCCCCCGTATAGGGCGGTTCTGTGGAGGTTTTTCCTGATTATCTCGTGGGTCTTGGGGGTGGTGTAGGTTATCCAGCAGGGCATCTGCTTTTTGCCCTTCGGAAACCAATAGCTCCCCTTGGGTTCGGTCCAAAAGCTGAACTTTGGAGGCGGGTCGTCCCCCGGTGCTATTTCCAAAAAGGTGAAGTCTATTGTCCTCTTGTCGAGCCTTGCGGGTGTTCCGGTCTTGAACCTTATGAGGGGGAAACCGTGCCTCTTATAGAACTGCTCCAACCCGCTCGCCGGGGGTTCCCACATCCTACCGGCGGGAATAATCTTGTCCCCTATGTAGATTTTCCCGTTTAGAAAAGTTCCCGTTGCAACGACCACCGTTTTGGTCGGTATTTCCAACCCCAAACGGGTCTTTACGGCGACAACCTCGTTTTTGTCGTTTAGGACTATGTCGACCACCTCGTCCTGATGTATCCAAACGTTGGGCTCTTCTTCTAATACCCTCTTCATATAGGAGCGGTAAAGCTTTTTATCGGCTTGAGCCCTCGGAGACCAGACCGCCTTTCCCTTTTTGGTGTTGAGCATTTTGAACTGCAAACCGGTGGTATCTATCGCCTTTGCCATTTCCCCCCCGAGGGCGTCTATTTCCCTTAC
This sequence comes from uncultured Aquifex sp., assembly GCA_964571355.1. Classification (GTDB taxonomy): domain Bacteria; phylum Aquificota; class Aquificia; order Aquificales; family QOAS01; genus QOAS01. The sequence goes on along the minus strand of CAZNBH010000215.1, from coordinate 63 downwards.
AACTATCCCCTTGGCTATCCCCCCTATGGAGGGGTTGCAGGGCATTTGACCGATGAAATCGGC
>CAZNBH010000214.1:0-1662 GCA_964571355.1 uncultured Aquifex sp. | reverse complement strand
TTCCCCGCCGAAGGCGGGATTTTTGTAGTTTTCTATAAAAAACCTCCTTATATGCTCGGAGGTAGCCCCGCCGTCCCGCCGCTTTAACACCGCCTGGGTGGCGAAGGCTATCAGTATCTCCCTACCCTTTAAGGGTTTGTTTTTATCCTCCAAAAGGTGGGCAACCGTTTTGAGCAACCGATTTAGGACACCCTTCTCACCCCACCTCCTATCGGAGCTAAGGGTATAGGTAACCTCCCTTACGGTGGAGTATTCCTCGTTTTCCCCCTCTTGGGTATTCAGACGTAAAAGCCTCACCTTTCCGAGTTTTGGAACGTTTAGCTCCTCGGGGAGGGTAAAGTTTTCATCCTCGGAGTAATAAAAGACCGTATCGGGATGCTCCGATTGGGTGTAAAAGGCTACCATGTTGGGATTCTCTTTGCACCACCTCTCTATAAGTTTGGTATTCAAAAAAGTCCTTGGAGAGGTGTAGAGTATTAGGCTGTTCCTATTAAAGGTTTTGAAAATATTGGTGGTTTTTCCTATACCGGGAACCCCTAAATTGGCAATCCATCGGGAGGTTTTCAAAACCTTCTTAAAAACCTCCTCGTGTTCCTTTCTCTTTTTTTCATTTAGGCGGTACTCCTCCCCTATTTTCCACTCCTCTCGGAGGGTTAGGTGTTTCCCCCTCCTCCTTTCGGTGGTAGTTATCCTTATTCCGTCCACCGCGGGTTTTTGCCCCTTTAAAAACTCCAAAAGTTGTCCCGAAAATTCTTCCATAAAGCGGTTTCCGTAGTCGGTTTTACCCGATAGGGATGAGTAAACCTCCTTTGCCTTCCCCAAGAGGTTTAAAACCTCGCTTAAAGCCACCTTGGGGGAAAAACTAATTTGGGCGACCTTGTGGAGGGTTATCCCGAAAACCCTAAGCACCACGGGGGTTTTTTCGTCTATTATTCCCTTTTGGAGGAGAAGTTTTAAATATTCCCCCGCGTAGGAGCTCGCCTGAACGAGCTTTGCGACCTCCCTATTTTTGAACTCCAAAAGGGAAAAAAACTTTTTCAACCCCTCGGGGTCTTCCGCCTTTAGCTTTAAAAGTTTGTCCAATAGGGTTTTAAAATTCCCCCCATCCTTTACATTGATGGGTTTGAACAAATAACCCCCCTTCACGGCTCCTAAGTCGGTCTCGTATAGGATTTCCAACCCCGAAGGGTAGAGGTCTTCCCTATTTAAACGGTCGTAGCCTTCGAACAGCTCGTTAGCCTTGAACAGACTCAAATCGGCGACCGCTATGTAGTGGGCTTTTTTATTGGCAAAGTGGAGGATTAAATCGGCGTGAAGGAGGGAACCCTTTCTATCCTCAACGAATTCCTCCGAAAGGTTTCCGTACTGTTCGGTAAACCTTTCGAGGAAAAAATCCCTATCGTCCTCCACCGGGTAGGGTTTTCCGTAATAAAAGAACACCGGAAGGTCTTTATTCCCCAAATCCTCCAAAAGTTTTTTTCCAAAACCGTACCCTTGGGAGAAATAAACGAACATAACCCTCGAAAGGGCACTTTCCAAAAGTTCCGTTCGGAGTCCCCCTTCAAAGATTTTTAACGCGTATTCCCTAATGGGGTAGTTTTCAAATTCCTTTAACCAGTAGGGGAAATAATTTTTCCTTTCCTTCAAAACCTTTAAAAGTCC
>CAZNBH010000213.1:0-1676 GCA_964571355.1 uncultured Aquifex sp. | reverse complement strand
TAAAACCCCGCGCGGGGGAATCGGGCTTACCCTTGCTCCCTTTCGGGCCTGGGGGGGTTCACCCTATCCCCCCGCGGGGTGATGTGAAGGGATTTTTTTCCAAATGGCGGAGGGGGTGGGATTCGAACCCACGGAGCGGGGGGATACCCCGCTCAACTGCTTAGCAAGCAGCCGCCTTCGGCCTCTCGGCCACCCCTCCTATCCAGAATTAAATAATATACCCCCGAAGGGGGCTTTGGTCAAGGGTAATCTATTCCTCCCTTGCTCCACGGGTTGCATCGGAGAACCCTCCAGATAGCCTTCAGCGTCCCCTTAAAAACGCCGTACTTTTCTATTGCTAAAATTGCGTAATTCGAACAGCTCGGATAATAGCGGCACGAGTTGGGAAATAGGGGGGAGATAGCCCTCTGATAGAGCCTTATAAGGGTTATTAAGAGCCTTTTAACCATCGGTGGAAACTATCTTAACCTCCTCCTCCAAGCGGATACCGAACTCCTTCCAAACCCTTTCCTTTGCGAGGTTTATAAGTTCGAGCGTATCTTCTAAGGTGGCCTTTTTTTCCACGTTCACCAAAAAGTTGGCGTGTTTTTTGGAAAAGCATAACCCCCTTTTGGTGCAAAAACCTTTCAAACCTACCGCTTGGAGGAGTTTCCCCGCATAGTCCCCCGATGGGTTCTTAAAAGTAGACCCCGAGGTGGGAAACTCCAGAGGTTGGCTTTTTCTCCTCTTTAGGTTCAGCTCCCTTATTTTCCCCCTTAGGTCGCACTTGCACCTTTCCAGGTGGAGTAAGACTTTTGTTATAAAACCCTTTGAGGGAAATGGTGAGCTTCTATATCCGAATAGGGGGTTTTCTTCGAGGATTTCTTCCCCCGTAGAGGGTTCTACATAGTAAACACCTTTAACGGTTTGGGAAATCTCCCTCCCGTAGGCGCCGGCGTTCATGGCAACCGCCCCGCCGATGGTTATCCTCGGTATCCCGAACAGGGTTTCCAAACCGCAAAAGTTCCCCTCTATGGAGAATTTCATCAATTCCCTAAGCGGAGTTCCCGAGAAAACCTCCAATAAAACCCCTTCGGGGGTTTCACTTAAAACTTTATATCCCTTTAAAAGTTCGGAGGAAATAACCACCCCTTTGAAGTTCCCAAAAATGGTGTTGGAACCCCCTCCGAGGAAGTAATGGGGATAATTCCTTACCAATTGGGGGAGGTGCTTTTTTAACTCCTCCACACTTCGTGGAACGAAAAAGATTTCCGCAACCCCACCGATTTTTATCGTTGTTCTTTCCTTTAGGGGGAAGTTTTTGTAAAAAGGGGACATTAAGAGGAACATTTTGGGGGTTGGAAAATGCCTTGGATGGTTAGGGTGAAAAAGAAATTCCAAGCGGCTCACTACCTTACCAACTACAAAGGGGGAAACGAACCCCTCCACGGACATACGTGGGAGGTCGAATGCCACTTTAAGGTGGATAAGCTCGACGAAGCCGGTATAGGGGTCGACTTTGTGGACGTGGAACAATTTTTGGAAAAGATACTTCCGAACTATACCTGCTTAAACGATATTTACGATTTTTCCCCCAGTGCGGAAAACGTAGCCCGATACCTCTACGGGGTAATAAAAGAAAAATTCCCCCAATTGGTTAAGGTGGTGGTTTGGGAAACCGAAAATTGTGGAGCGGA
>CAZNBH010000212.1:0-1700 GCA_964571355.1 uncultured Aquifex sp. | reverse complement strand
ATTTTTCCTCCTCCTTGAGGGCTATAACCTCGAGGGTTCCGTCCTTTCGCCCTATAAGGAGCTTGTCTCTGCTGAAGTAAACGGCGTTAACACCGCTTTCGTCGATAAAGTGGTCTACCGGCTCCCAGTTGGAAGTGTCGAGAACGGTAACCTTCCCCTCCCAGTCGGCTATTGCCAACAATTTCCCATTTTGGGAGAGGGCTAAACGCCAAACCCTATCGTTGGAGCTTTCCAAAATCCTTTCCGCCTCTCCTGTTTCGGTATTCCATAAAACGGCTTTTCCGTCCCAAGAGGCCGATACAAGCTTATCCCCGATAAAGAGGAGGTCGGAAATTAAATCCTCGTGGTATTCGAGTTTTTTTTCAACTTCCCACGTTTGGGTATTTATGAGGTATATAGCCCCTTCCCCACCCCCTACAGCCAAATACTTCCCGTCTTGGGAAAAGGTTAGAGCGGTTGTTCCTTCGACGGGTAGCTCTATATCGTTCAGTTTTTCCCACGTTTCGGTATTCCAGAGGTTAATGGTATTTCCTTCGCCTGCGGCCGCGAGGAGTTTCCCATCGGGGGAATAGTCCAAGGCGAGAACGTCTATAAAGTAGCTCTCGAGTATTTTTTTCGGTTGAAGGGTGTTTAAATCCCATATCGAAACGAGGTTATCGTGGTGGGAGAGGGCTATCTCATCGGAGGTTGGATTTTTCTTGACCCTATAAGTGTGGGAAACGGGGATATCCAACCTCGTAATGGTTTCTCCCTTTTCTATATCGAACACTATGGGGGAACCCCCGTCTATACCGAGAATAGCCGAGTTGTTTATTAGATAAATGTCGTTGATGGGAAAGCCCACCTTGAACACGTTTTCCTTTTCCAACTTCAGTTGGGTTTCCCTCTTTTCCCCCGTAAAGAGAACTATTTTTCCGTCCTTTATGCGGAGGAGTTTATTATCCACCGCTACCATATCGGACTCGCCGCTCGAAATGGTATTGGGGGCTATAGGGTCGGCGGGACCGAATACAACCTTACCGTCCTCTATTTCTACATTTTGCTTAATGGCTATATTTCCTACCCTTTTGTAGAGGAAGAGTTTTTCCCCCTCGAGGTTTAAGGTGGTTATCTTCTGCCCGGTGTCGACTTTTGCAACCGTTTTACCCGAAGGGAGGTAATAAACAACCAAAGTTCCACCCGATGCGTAAAAGAGGTGGTCCTTATAAAGCTCGTAGGCGGGAAAGATGCCGCTCTTTTCCCCGAGCTGACGGAGGAGTTGAAATTTACCGTTTTGATATTTCCAAACCCTTACCAATCCATCGTTTCCCCCCGCCAAAAGTAAGGGTTCCCTCCACTTAAAACCCCTGTAGATAGCCTCCTCGGGAAAGTTATAGTTGCACTCGTACTCGACAAAGTAGGGATACTCTTTTAAAACGGAAACCACATTTTGGGGAACGGGAAGAATTTCCTCCAACTTGGGGCGTAGCGATTTAAAAAACAAGTAGGTTCTTAAAAATTCCTCGAATTTTTTCAAAACCTCTTCGAGGTTTTCTATACCGAGGTCTATAGCTTTAATTTCGAGAAAAAACTTTAACTTCTGCGGTTCTTTGAAATATTTACCCAAAAGTTGGGTATAAATATCGAAAAATTGTTTTTCCTTATCGGTAAAAGAAAAGTCTGTAAGCATTTATCGTCCTCCTAAAAGGTTGGTTCTAATT
>CAZNBH010000211.1:0-1716 GCA_964571355.1 uncultured Aquifex sp. | reverse complement strand
ATTAGGCATACCAAAGGGTTTAGATTATTGTATAAAGGAAAATCGATTTCAATAACCGCCAGAAAAACCTTTAAAATCCCCCATTTATGGGAAAGTTTCTGAAGTTCTTAACGGTAGTATTTGTACTCCTTCCCCTTATAGGGATTTCTTTAAATCTAAAACCCAATCATATCTATATCTGTTATCTCGCAAAGGTCTCCGATGGGGATACAATTCAGTGCCGATTTCCTTACGATGTATCCGGGGAAATAAAACCTATCCCCATAAGGTTAATAGGAATAGATACACCCGAAACGGGTATTAGAAAGAAAAACACCGGTAAACAGGCGCGGGAAATAGAGGAAATAGTCGAAAAGAGTTACGGAAAGGATATAGAAATCTCCAAAAGGGAGGTTGTTAAACTCGGTCTGGCGGCTAAACGTTTTGTGGAAAACCTTCTAAAAAATGTTTACGTCCTCGTGGTGGAAACCGATGTTAAACCCTTTGACCACTACGGGAGGGTTCTCGGATACGTTTGGCTCCCCGACGGGAGGATGCTAAACAAACTCATCATCTGCAACGGGTACGCCCTACCCCTAACCGTTCCCCCAAATGTCAAATACCAAAAGGAATTCCTAAAGTGTTTCCGCAAGGCGGTGGAGGAAAAAAGGGGACTATGGGGTGAGTTTTCCGATAGGGAAACCCCTTGGTGGCGTTAAACTTTAAAAAACTTAATGAGCAAAAAAACCAAAAAACTTATTGCCGACTTCTTTATGCTTATGGCGCTCACCACTTCGGTGAGCTATATTGCCAACCCCTCTATTTACGAACTCATCACCGCCGTAACCCTAAACCTCATAGCGACGATTTTGAAGATAGGAACGAGGGGAATGCTAAACGTCGAATACCTCGCCACCAGTATAGTCGCCGATATTCACCTAATTCCGGCTCTCTTTCTGCACGAAAGCGACAAACCGGAGGCGGTCTCCCTAGTTTGGGGGGCGGTCGTAGCCAACATAGTTTCCATAGTCATAATGCTCATAGAGGCTATAATGGGAAGCCTCGCCGAGGAGGAAGAGGAGGAATATTAAAACTCGTAGGGGACTATTTCCCCCTCGTAGCTCCTAAAGTAGTGAACCTTTCCCTCCTTTTTTACCAAGTATTGGGGTGATAAAACAACCTTTCCTTTTCCGTTTGGCAAATCCAGGGCGTAAATCGGTTGGGCTAAACCGCTCACCCTACCCCTTAGGTGGGACATAATCTTTAAACCGACCTCTATGGGTGTTCTAAAGTGAACCACTCCGTAAATGGGGTCGCAATGAAAGAGATAGTAGGGTTTAACACCTATGGAAATAAGCTTTCTAAAGAGTTCCTCCATTGTGCGGGGGTTGTCGTTAATCCCCTTTAGGAGGACGGTCTGATTCAAAACGGGGTTTCCCGTCTTCCTTATGTTCCTTACAGCGGTTTTTACCTCTTCGGTTACCTCCTTGGGGTGGTTGAAGTGGGTAACAACCCAAACGGGGGAAATCTCCTCCAAAAACCTCAAAAGTTCCTCGTCGTAAAACCTTTGGGGCAAAATTACGGGTGTTCTCGTCCCTATCCTTATAACCTCTATGTGGTCTATTTCCCTCAATTTCCTTATATAGTGGAAAAGTTTTTCATTTGATAACACCAAAGGGTCCCCACCGCTTATTAAAATCTCCCTTATCTGGGTATTTCTCTTTATGTATTCCCATA
>CAZNBH010000210.1:0-1717 GCA_964571355.1 uncultured Aquifex sp. | reverse complement strand
AAAACCCTCGGAGGAAAAAGGTTCGAAATAATCCCCGTTCCGGTGGACTTTAAAGCCTCCTCCTATAGGTGGAACTTATACCTTTTACTACCGACCTCTTATTGGTTTAACATCTCCTCAAAAGCCCTTAAGGAGTACTTCGGCATCGTTTACGAAAAGCTCCTTTTAAAGTGAGTTTAAAAACCTCTTCAGTATTTCCCCGTGGTCGAAGACCAATTTCCCGAAGGGTATCTCCTCGAGTTTAAAAACCTTTGCAACCTTGGCATCGGAGGAGGCTTTCGGTTCGCCTATTGCATTTCCCACGAAGACCACCGAGACTACGTGAAAGCGGGGGTCCCTATCGGGCTTTGAAAACACCCCTAAAATCCGCTCTATTCGAAAGTCGAGGTTTACCTCCTCCTTTATCTCCCTTACCACCGCCTCCTCGACCGTTTCGCCAACCTCGACAAACCCACCGGGTAACGCCAAACCTACGGGTGGATTTTTCCGCTCTATGAGGACTATACCCCTAAAATTCCCCTCGGGGGTAAAGAGCTTTACTATCCCATCCACCGCGAGGTAGGGGGTCTTAGGCGTCCAACCCATTTAAGGGAAAGGATAAACGAACTTTCTAAATTTCCTACTTATGTTCGTGGAAATTGCTCCCAACTTTTTCCTAAACACCAACCACGTGGTGGGGTTTAAATTAATCCACTCCCCCGAGAGGGGTGGATACGTTTGGGTTTTCACCCTAACGGGTGGAAAAATCTTGTTCTCCATCCCCTTTAGAACCGAGGAAGACGCCCGCGATTGGCTCGAGGAAAGTCTCCCCGACGTGAGGTTTTTGGCTTTATCCTTGAGGGAAACCCACCGCGGTTATAGGGCGGAGTAAGATTAACCTCCGATGTTTACCGGTTTGGTGGAGGACCTCGGAAAGGTAAGATTTGTAAAACCCTCCCGCGGTGGGGTAAAACTCGGAGTAGAAACCTCTTTGGGGGATGTAAAAATAGGCGATAGCGTGGCGGTAAACGGGGCGTGCCTCACCGCGGTGGGGATAGATAAAAACCTCCTAACCTTCGACGTGTCGCAGGAGACCTTAAACAGAACCAATTTGAGGTTTTTAAAAACGGGAGACTTTGTAAACCTCGAGAGGGCGCTAACCCCCGATAAACCCCTCGGGGGTCATATAGTCCAGGGGCACGTGGACACCTTGGGGAAAATAGAGCGTTTTGTCCCCGTAGGGGAACACCGTTTGCTCACCGTATCCTTCCCCGAGGAGTACACCCTCTACACGGTGGAAAAGGGTTCAATAGCGGTCGACGGGATAAGTCTAACCATCAATAGGGTGGGTCCCAATTTCGTCGAAATAAACGTTATTCCCCACACCTACGAAAGGACAAACCTTAAATTCCGAAAAAGGGGGGATTTTGTAAACCTCGAATTCGACATTTTGGGGAAATACGTTGTTCATTACCTCGAAAGGGTAAAGAAAAAACGGAACCTCTTTGAGGATTTTCTCAACCTTTCCTAATCCTTTTTTAGGAGGTTTATCCCCAGTTGAACCAAAAGGGTGAAACCGAAAATCCTTATCCCCCTCCCGATGATGTTGGCGAGGATATACCTTTTAAACTCCATTTGGAAAATTCCACCCAACCAACAGACCAACTTAAAGGGTTCACCTATTACAACAGCCCAAAACCCGTAGCGGTTGAAAAGGGCTTCCCCCTTTCGGTAGAGC
>CAZNBH010000209.1:0-1730 GCA_964571355.1 uncultured Aquifex sp. | reverse complement strand
TTTTTGATAAAGCACTTTTTTAGTATCGATTGGATAAACCTTAAGCGGGCGTTGAAGAAGATATTCCTATCGGAGAAGGGATAGTTTTTATATTCCTCCACTATGTGGTTTAACTTCTCCTCGATTAGTTCCAGCATTTTTGGATTTTGAGGCTTGTAATGCTTTTTAAGGAACTCGAGTTGGTACTTTATCGTTTCCACCGCCTTCTCGAAGTTTATGACCTCCTCTATGGAGGGCTTGGAAGGTTTGTAGTAGGCGTATTTAACCCCCCAATCGACTTTCGAGGCAATTAGGGAAGTTTTACCAAATAGGTTTTTATACCTTACGAGTACCCTATCGGGGTTGGAGAGGAGGTAAACTTTGGAGGGTAAAGAATTTTTAAAACCCATTGCTAAAGAGTTATACTATAAAGTAGGTGATGGATATTTGCAAATAATTTGAACAATGAAAGGAATTTTTAACCTCTCAACCTTTACCCAAACCCCTGAGTTCAAATTTCTCCTGTCGCTTTTAATAGGCTTTCTGATAGGACTCGAAAGGGAAATAAGGGGGAAGCTGGGACAGGACGTATACGCCGGCATAAGAACCTTCCCGATGATAGCGGTGTTGGGAACCTTATCGGCATGGATTTCGGAAAGCTATTATCAACCCTTTCTAGGGATTTCCTATTTCGGTCTTTTGCTCCTTTCGACGGTCAACTACTGGATGGGTGTCCAAAGGAGGACAGGGATTACCACCGAGGTGGCGGTTTTTATAACCTTCACCCTCGGGGTTTTGGTCTATTACGGTTTTTACTACGAGAGTATCCTCTTTGCGGTGGTTATAACCCTCTTGCTCGCCACAAAAAGGGTTTTGGAGGGTTTTGCAAAACACCTCGAGGTGGAGGATATTTTCCTCATTTTGAAATTCTTAACCGTTGCGGTTTTGATATATCCCCTCCTCCCCGATAGGGATATCTTTTACGGATTAAACCCCAAAAGTGTTTGGAAGTTCGTTATTTTGGTTTCCTCAATAAGTTTCGTCGGTTATTTCCTCCTAAAGGTGTACGCCTCAAAGGGGGACACTGCACGGGTTAAAAGGAGCCTGTTAATAACGGCACTTTTGGGAGGGACGGTTTCCTCCACCGCGGTAACGGTAGCCTTTTCCCGCCTTTCCCGCCAAATGCCGGAGTTTTCCCACGTTCTCTTTATGGGGATAACCCTCGCTTGGATTATTATGGCTTTTAGGGTTGTCCTTCTGGTTTCCGTACTCGAACCGAGGCTATTCCTTCCGACCGCCAAGCTTTTCCTCCCCTTTATCCTCCTGATGTTGGGGGTGGGGCTCGTTTTTTGGAAAAAAGGCGGGGAAGGTGAAAATCCCAAATGGGAGGGAAAACTCTCCTTTAAAAACCCCTTTTCCTTCGGGGAGATACTCCAATTTACCGCCGTCTACGCGGCGGTTTCCATAAGCGGGGAGCTGTTGAATAAATACTTCGGTAGCGGTGGAATATTGGCCCTTTCGTTCCTCTCGGGGGTTATAGATGTAGACCCCATAACCCTCACGTTGGTAGATATGTTTTCGAAAAACCAAATAGGTTTGAACACCCTCCTGCTGGGGATACTTTTGGCAACGGTATCCAACAACTTTTTTAAAGCCTTTTACGCCTACCTATTTGGGTCTAAAGAACTTAGGAGGTATATAACCTCTTTGGTGGTTGTAAATATCCTTTACGCGCTAAGTGTCTTGGGTTT
>CAZNBH010000208.1:0-1761 GCA_964571355.1 uncultured Aquifex sp. | reverse complement strand
TGAAACCTTTCTCGGACCACCTGAACGCCGAACCTATCGAGGTGAAACAAAATCCAATAGTAGACCCATAGGAGTATTGTGGAAAAAACCCTCGTATCCCACCTAAAGGTTCCAAAAATTTCCCTCTCCAACAGGAGGTTTAGGATTAAATCGAGGGTAAAGAGGATAAAGCCGAAGAAAAATAGAGTCCTCTCGAGTTTCACCCACAGGCTTATCGGAACCCCGAGGGGGAGGGAAAGCCTCTTTTCCTTTAAACGTTTTTCCGCATAGTACCTAAAGAGGGAAAAAACAGCCGATAACACCAAAAGGGAAAAGGCGAAAACCGAGGTAAACACGTGGAGGGGGATTAAAAGGTTTTTCCCCTCGAAGGAGCCGATTTTCAAACCCAAAAGGGAGAAAACGGTCGCCAAGGTTGCCACAACGGGGGCAAATCGGTCGATATTCCACCCCCTAAAGCGGATAACGATGAAGTAAAAAATCCCCACGAGGGTCGATGCCAATATCTGAAAGACGCTTATAGGGAAACCTTTAAAAATCGAAAGGGCTAACTCCAAGAGGAAAACGGTAAAACCCAACCCCAAAAAGGAGAAACCGAGTTTTTTGTATAGAACCCTTTGGGGATGTTGAACCCAAAAGAACAAAAATAGGGTTGAGAGCAAATAAAACCCAAATTCGAAATCCATTTAAGAAAGGAAACTATAAGAGGTCGAGTTTTTTTAGCAATTCCCTGACCTGGGAGAGGTTGTAATCGACCCTTTCGGGGTTTTCGAACTTTATCTCGTAAAGGGTTGCCCCCGGGTCTATCGACTGAATTTCCCTTTTAAAGATATCCTTAACGGTGTGGTCGAAGACCTTAACCGCCTGCTCCTCGTTAAATTGGGCTTTGTCGAGCTTTAAAAGGTTTTTGGTCTCGTCCCCCGTCTCGAGGCTCTTTGTAAGGAACAAAGCCTTAAAAAAGTCCTCCCCTTCGGGTTTATAAATCAAAACGAGGGAATAGCTATCGTCCCCGGTAAAGGGGATAACGTAAACCGAATAAAGCTTTTCTATCTTTTCGCCGACCATAAGGTGGAAAGTTTAGGATTTTTAAACCACAATGGGGATAAAGGAACTGTTAAAAAAGCACCGCGCGGTTTTGGTGGTAAACGGTAAACCTTTGGGGGTAAACCGCGTTTCCGTTCCACCTTTGGAGGAATTCGTAGGTTTCAAACGGCAAAGGGAGGCTTTAATAAAGAATACAAAATCCCTATTGGAGGAAAAACCTTTTAACGACGCCCTCCTTTGGGGAAAGAGGGGAACGGGTAAAAGTTCCCTCGTGAGGGCTATGCTAAACCTTTCCCCGAGGTTGAAATTAATACAAATAGACCGCGACGAGGTCGGCTTTTTGTTCGAGGTATTGGAACACCTTTGGGAGTTCGAGGAAAGGTTTATAGTCCTCATAGAGGATTTATCCTTTACCGATGAAACCCTAAAGGGGATAAGGCTTTTAAAAACCCTCCTCGACGGGTCGGTAATAGAAAGACCCCCGAATGTGGTCTTTTACGCAACCTCCAACAGGAGGAACCTATCACCCGAAATATACCTCGAAAGGGACTACAAATTTCCGCGGGAAGAGCTCGAGGAGAGGCTCTCTCTTGCCGACCGTTTCGGTTTAAAGCTCGGCTTTACCGAATTCACGAAAGCCGACTACCTCGAAGCGGTAAAGCTTTATTGCAAAAAGTACGGCATCGAATACGACGAAAAGGTGGAAAGGGAGGCGATAAA
>CAZNBH010000207.1:0-1800 GCA_964571355.1 uncultured Aquifex sp. | reverse complement strand
TAAAGGTTGTCACCGCCCCCAAGTTTAGGAAACTCCCCAAGGGCAAGGTGAGAAAGCACGTAATAGACCTCCTGGTTCAGAACGAGCACGGGGTGCTGGCGAGGATAGTCACCCTTATATCGGGAAAGGGTTACAACATCGAAAGCCTATCGGTCGGCGAAACCCACGAAAAGGGTCTTTCGAGGATGACCATAGTGGTCGAGGGGGACGAGCACGTTATAGAGCAGGTGGTAAAACAGCTAAGGCGGTTGATAAACACCATCAAGGTTAGGGATATTACCGATTTACCCCACATAGAGAGGGAGCTTTTGCTGATAAAGGTAAACGTGGGCAACCAAAGGGCTAAGGAGGAGGTTTACCGCCTATCCCAAATCTTCGGGGCTAAAATCGTCGACGTTTCCCACAACAGCTACACCGTCGAGCTCGTGGGCGACGAGCAAAAGGTTAACTCATTTATAGAGCTGGTCAAACCCTTCGGAATTAAGGAGATGATAAGAACCGGTAAGGTAGCCCTAAAAAGGGAACTACCCCTAAAGGACGAAGAGTTTTAAATTCCACCTTATGGGTCTGAAAAATTTCCTCCTTCCCCTTTTGGGGATTTTTATAGCATTGGTTTCCCCCGCGGGGGAGATTAACCTCCCCCAACCCTATAGGGGATTGGTCGAAAATATCCTTCCCCCCGATGCCGAAGTCAATATCGCCGACTTCGGCGGGAACTTCAAGGCGGTTGTAAAACAGAAAACCTCCAACGGTTTTTGGCTTACCAATATCTCTTCCGACGACTTTATATCCTTCTATTCGGAACTTTACGAGACATTTAAAAGGGTAAAACCCGCCGAAGTATCGATAAAGATAAAAACCCCATCGGGGGTAGTCCCCTATAACCCCTTTTACGAGTTATGGGACACCGAAAACAACTTAAAACTTTTGAAGTTCACCCGCCTAAAGCCCGGTTGCAAACCCCCGATAGTGGTAATAAACGCCACCGGTATAAGCGGGGTAAGGATATCGGTAAAGGCGGAGGAAATCTATAAAAAACTCTTCGAGGGGGGCTTCAAGAAGCCCGTCTTTTACTGCTACTAGGCTCGTACTTTGCGACGATTTTTCCCTTGAAGGTTTCCAAAACCTTCAAAACAGATAGGGGGTATTTTTTAGCCTTTTGAACTTTTTTTCGGTTTCCTTTACCTCCCTCTCTATTTCGAGTTTGAAGTATTTGCCGTAATACCTCTCGAGCTTTTCGAACTCCCCTTTAAAGGTTTCGTAGACCCTCTCGGGGATGCGGAGCAGCAGCCCCTCTTCGGTTTCCTCCATATGTTTTACGACAAACGATATAAGGGGTTTTTCCACTATTCCGTCCTTTATCAGTTTGTTTACAAACTTTTGCTTCGGCAGTGAGGGTTTTGTTGCCTTTTCCCCCACTTTGGAAGGCTCTTTTACGGCTTCCACCTTTTTGGGTTGGATTTTCGGAGCTTCCCCTTCGGGTTTTTCCACCTCCCCTTTTACCCCGGGGGTTTCCCTTTTTTCCGAAACCTTTGGAGGTTCGGGTTTCCCCTCGACCTTCGGGGGTTCGGTTTTTTCCATCACCTTTTGAGGAACTTGGGAAACCCTTACCCCCTGTTTGGCAAGCTTTAGCAGTTCCCCCAAGGGGATTATGTCCTTTAGGAGTTCCGTTTTGAGGACGGCGAGCTGGAAGACCTTTAAGGGTTCTTTGAACTTAGCCTCCGCAAGGGCTTTGTTGAGGATACCCTCCAAGTAGAGGAGCTTTTCCAAAGGTTCCCGCGAGAGTTCCTCCTCTATACC
>CAZNBH010000206.1:0-1809 GCA_964571355.1 uncultured Aquifex sp. | reverse complement strand
TTTTTTGCAAAAACCGTTTGCGGGAACTATTGGGACTACCTACCAACCTCATAACGGTATAGGTGGAAAGGGTTTAACTTTTGAAGTTAAAAACGGAAACAACCCCTCAAAGGGTGTTTGTTTTTTAATAACGACTAAAGGAGGTCTCTTTAATGGGAACACTGTTAGAGGTTAAAAATTTGAAATACGTTACCGAAGAGGGAAAGGAAATACTAAAGGGGGTAAACCTCGACGTTCAAGAGGGGGAAATTCACGTTATATTGGGTCCCAACGGGGCGGGTAAATCCACTTTGGCAAACCTTATAGCTGGCTCTTCGGGATATGAAAACCCCACCGAGGGTGAAATTATTTTTGACGGAAAACTTCTAAACGGAAAACCCATTTACGAAAGGGCTAAACTCGGTCTTACCATAGCCTTCCAAGAACCGGCGCGTTTCGAAGGTATAACGGTTGAAGAATATTTAAAGCTTTCGGCAAGGAACAACCCCAACGCCGATATAGAGGAGTGTTTAAAAAAGGTAGGTTTGGAACCTTGCGAGTATCTAAACCGTTTTGTCGACGAGAGCCTATCGGGCGGTGAGAGAAAGAGGATAGAGCTCGCTTCGATTATGTGCATGAAGCCAAAGCTTGCCGTTTTGGACGAGATAGATAGCGGAATAGATTTCGTCTCGATAGACGAAATAGGAAACCTCTTTAAAACCATGAGGGATGAGGGGACAACCTTACTGGTAATAACCCATAGGGAAAATATAGCGAACATTGCCGACAGGGCTTCCCTCATGTGCGACGGTAGAATAGTGGAAACCGGCAATCCCCAAGAAATCATTAAAAAGTTCGAAAAGGAATGCCTTATTTGCGAAGTTCAAAATCCCGATTTGGTTGAAAAGGAAAAATTAACCAAAAGTGGTTAGCATCTTTGAAACCCTTTTAGGATTTTTTCCATACCTTTAACCCTTTTAGGGGTTTTATATAAGAACCTTGGGAGGTCACAAATATGAAAATGTCCTTGGATAACAGGATTTTGCAAGGTGTGGACTTTTTACATAAGGTTGGTGTAAACCTATCGGCGGAAGATTTGGCATTTTTCGTCGATAAAAACGAAATATTGCACAAAAAACCTATAAAAGGTATTAAATCGGAGGTTATTCCTACCGAGTTCGGTATAAAAATGAGAACCGTTATTGAACCGGGTGTAAAAATCGACTATCCGGTTGCCCTATGTTTTGGTAACTTCCAACACGGAGGTGAACATATAAACGAACAGGAGCTAATAGTCGGGGAAGGGGCGGAGGTAAAGATTTATACCTTTGCACTTATAGGTCCCGGTCAGAGTTTGCACAGGAAGGACTTGGTTACGGTAAGGCTTGGAAAGAATGCCAAAGTGGAACTCTACGATATCCACTACCACGATAAGAGCGCCGATATAGATTTCTACGCCGAGCTAAACGCCTATTTGGACGAGGGGGCTTACTTTTATAACCTGCTAAAGGTAACCGACCAAAAGAGCGGGAAGTTTAAAACAAAATTCTACGGAGAGGTGGGACCCAAAGCTGTAGCCGTTGTAGAGGCAAAAATGAAAGCCACCGAAGGCGACGACGTGGTGGTAGAGGACGTTATGAAATTGGTAGGAGAGGGTGCTAGGGGTTTATCCAAATCGAGAATTATAGCCCTCGACGGGGCAAAGGCGGAGTTCATCGGAGAAGCTTACGGTGAAGCCCCCAACTCGAGATGCCACATAGACTGTGCCGAAGTTGTAAAGGGTGAAAACGTTGTATTGAAAAATATCCCCGTATTGGTATCCACCAACGA
>CAZNBH010000205.1:0-1827 GCA_964571355.1 uncultured Aquifex sp. | reverse complement strand
ACCTTTGAACCCCTTAGGGGAACGAATAAATCCCCACCCTTTACGGTTCTCGAATCTATCGAAACCCCTTTAAAGGAACGGGGTAATCCGTAATGTTTTCCCTTGAGGTGTTTCGCCAATTTTAGGCTGAACATTTTGCGGTCAAAGTTAAATTTAACACCTATGGCGGAAAGGAGGCTCCACGCCTTTATATCGGGAAGGGTGCAGGGGGTCGGTTTTAGATATTTTACCGAAAAGAGGGCAAACCTTTACGGACTCACCGGATGGGTTAGGAATTTACCCGACGGAAGGGTTGAGGTGGTTGCCGAAGGGGACGAAGTCCTCCTAAAGGAATTTCTCGAAGACCTCAAAAAGGGTCCCCCTTTGGCGAGGGTCGAAAAGGTGGAGGTCTATTGGGAAGAACCCACCGGGGAATTTATGGACTTTTACATCAGAAGGGATTTTTAAAGGGGAAAAGGACCCCTTTTAGGTTTCCACCTTTGCCTTGTAGTGTATCCAATCGTTGTAAACGCTCTCTATATCCCTATCGAATTCGAAGTATTTTTTCGGCATACCGTCAAGCCTTTGCTCCCTAAGCTCGTCGAGCTTTATCTCCTCCACCGAGCAGCCGTCGTTTTCGAGGTTCACCACCACCACCAAATCTTTGTCGGTGGGAATTATCTTTACCAACCTATCGCGGTAAATGCCCGCCTCAAGCGGTTTGGTTCCCTTGTTCTTTGTAGGGATGGCCTCGGAGCGAACCTTTTTGACCCTACCCTTGGCGGTGATAAACACCACATAGGGTTCCTTATCGAGGGCGACTATTCCGGAAACCCTATCGTTGGGTTCGAGTTTTATCCCCAAACTACCCTTGGAGTTGGGTCCCGTGGTGTTCACCTTGTTGGTGGGAAATCTTAAAACCTTGCCCTTTTCGGTGTAAAGGATTATGTCCCCCCAATCCTGGGATTCCCAAATACCTACAACCTCGTCCCCTTCGTGGAGTTTTATTATCGGAGTTCCCGCACGGGTGTAGTTGAAGTCCTCGAGGGAGAGCTTTTTCACATAACCCTTTTTGGTGGCTATAAGCAACCTTCCGAACTCCTTGCGGAATACCCCTATTATTTGCTCTCCCTCTTTGAGTTTTATTTTGGTGGGTTTGAACAACTTGTCTCCGGTAACCCAGTAGGTTCTACCGAGGTTGGTGGCTATAAATACCCCCTCCCTTGCGGAGACCTTTAACAGTCCTACGACGGGTTTCTCAAAGTTCCTTTCGTTTTCGTCCTCGAGGGGTCTTACCTCGCCGTCTTTGAAAACCGCAATGGGTATGTCCTTTTTCTCGAACTCCCCTTGGACGTATTCGACAAAGGACCTCCTCTCGTCGCCGTATTTTTTGACCAACTCCTGTAGTTCCCTTTTGAAGATATCGACCTTCCTCGCCTGCTTTAGGAGGATGTTTTTGTAATCCTCTATTTGTTCCTTCAATTTTTGGGCTTCCTCTTCGAGGGCTTTGGTTTCCAAGGAGGTCAACCTTTGGAGTCTCAAATCCAACACCGCCTGCGCCTGGGTGGGGGAGAGTTCGAATTCCTCGACGAGTTTTTTCTTCGCCTCGTCCCCCGTTTGGGAACTGCGAACAATTTCGATAACCCTATCGATGTCCTTAACCGCCTTCAAAAGCCCCTCCACTATGTGGAGCCTTTTTTCCGCCTTCCTAAGGAAGTATTTGGTTCTCCTGGTGATTACCTCGAGGCGGTGCTTTATAAATTGTTGGAGGATTTCCTTTAAGCCGAGCTGTTTCGGCTCTCCGTCCACGAGGACGACCATATTGACGGGGAAGTTTTTCCTGAGTTG
>CAZNBH010000204.1:0-1831 GCA_964571355.1 uncultured Aquifex sp. | reverse complement strand
CCCTCTATAATTTCGTCCTCGCCGTTGCAGTAGGAAAGCCTTGCAAAACCTTCGTAGCCGAAGGCGCTACCGGGAACTATTGCGACCTTAGCCTCCTCGAGGAGGTATTTTGTAAATTCAACATCGTTGGGAAAACAACCGACGTAGTTCCTAAAGTTGGGAAATACGTAAAAAGCCCCTTTAGGGGTGTTAACCTTAACATCGGGTATTTCCCTCAAGAGGGAGAGCATTAAATCCCTTCTCCTTTCGAAGGTAAGCCTCATTTTTTCTACAAATTTCTCCGCTTCGGGGTTCTTTAACGCTTCAAGAGCTCCATATTGGGCGAAGGTTGTAACGTTGGAAATAGATTGACTGTTTAGGTTGGCTATCACCTTTGCATATTCCTCGTTTGGGCAACCGACGTAACCAATCCTCCACCCGGTCATGGAGTAGGTTTTCGAAAAGGCGTTCACCGTAAAGGTAATTTCCTTTATATCCTCCCCCAAGGAGGCTGTGGATATATGTTTAAACCCGTCGTAGGTGAAAGCCTCATAACACTCGTCGGAGATGATGAAAATCCCCCTCTCGAGGCAAAATTCCGCAATTTCCCTTAAGTGGTTTTCCTCTATAACCGCACCGGTGGGGTTGTTGGGAAAGTTCAGGATTAAAACCTTTGTGCGGTCGCTAACAAATGGTTTTATATCCTCAAGGGTGAGGGTAAAACCGTTTTCCTCTTTGGTGGGAACCTCTACGGGAACCCCCCCGAAGAGTTTAATCTGCTCGGTGTAGCTCACCCAGTAGGGGGTGGGAACCAAAACCTCGTCCCCCTCGTTGAGGAGCATTAAAAACAACAAAAAGAGGATATTTTTCGCGCCAGCCGATACGACTATCTCCGAAGGTTTGTAGTCTATATTGTTGACCTTCTTAAACTTTTCCGCCAAAGCCTCCCTTAACTCGGGAATACCCCCCGCGGGGGCGTATTTGGTTTTACCTTCCCTCAAAGCCTTTATAGCCGCCTCCTTTATAAATTCGGGGGTGTCGAAGTCGGGTTCACCCGCCCCGAAGCCTATAACGTCTATCCCCTTAGCCCTAAGCTCCTTCGCCTTTGCGCTTATAGCCAAGGTGGGGGAAGGTTTTAAGGACTTAACCCTTTCCGACAAACGGAGTTCCATAATCAATTAAACTATAAAAGGAACAATTAATAACCTATCCTTTTAAGGATTTCTTCAACCACCTTTATAGGGTTTTCCGCTCTCAAAATGGGTCTTCCCACCACAATAATATCCGCCCCTCTTTCGACCGCCTCTTCGGGGGTTGCAACCCTTTTTTGGTCGTCCCCTTCTATTTTTTCCAACCTTATGCCGGGGACAACCGCTATAAAGTCCCTTTTGAGGTTTTTCTTCAGAAATTCAACCTCCTCGGCGGAGCAAACCAATCCATCGCAACCCGCCGAGGTTGCCATATCGGCGAGTTTTAAAACAAATTCCTCCTTGGGGGTATCTATCCCGAGAAATCTTAAATACCCTTCGTCGTGAGATGTGAGAAGTGTAACCCCGAGGAGTTTTACATTGCCCTTAACCTCGGCGGCTTTCCTTATCATCTCCTCCCCGCCGAGGGAGTGGATTGTTAGGTAATTTACCCCCAGTTGGTCAGCCCCTAAAACTCCGTTCCTTACCGTGTTGGGAATATCGTGGAGTTTCAAATCCAAAAAGAGTTCCGCCTTTGGATTTTCCCTCTTTAGGTCTTCAATTATTCCAACCCCGTGGGGGATAAAAAGCTTATAACCCACCTTTAGGATAACGGGGTAGCTTTTAAGTTCCCTTGCGAGGTTTATCGCCTTTTCCCTTTCGGT
>CAZNBH010000203.1:0-1836 GCA_964571355.1 uncultured Aquifex sp. | reverse complement strand
AAAAGGAACAATATCCCGATAACAATCCTATAAATGGCAAAGGGTATAAAGGTGTGCCCCTTGAGGAAGTTTAAAAACCATTTGACCACCACGAGGGCGGAAACAAAGGCGGTTATAAAACCCACCAAGAGGAGTTCCCAATTTTGGAAGGAAAACTCCGAGTGGTGTTTTAAGATGTCGTAACCGGTGGCGGCGAGCATCGTCGGAACCGCCAGGAGGAAGGAGAATTCGGCGGCGGTTTTCCTATCCAACCCCAAAAGGAGACCGCCTACTATGGTAGACCCCGAGCGGGAGGTTCCCGGAACCATAGCCAACGATTGGAACAAACCTATAACAAAAGCCTTCCAATAGGGGATTTGGTCCTCGTCGGAATACCTCGGGGGGTGTTTTTTCAGCCATAACTCTACGAGGATAAAAATAACCCCCCAAAGGATGAGCATACTTGCAACAACAAAGGGGTTGAAGAGATACCCCTTAATTACCTTGTAGAGTAAAAGACCTAAAACCCCGGTGGGGATAAAGGCGACTATTATCCTCTTCCAGAGTTCGATATCGGTAAACAACCTTTTGTAGAAGAGGAAAACGACCGCCAAAATGGAACCGAGTTGAATTACCACCTCGAAGGTTTTTTGGAATTCGGTTTGCTTTAACCCCAAAAGGGTCGATACGAGTATTAAATGCCCCGTGGAGGAAACGGGTAAAAATTCGGTAATTCCCTCTACCAGTCCCAAAATAACGGCATCTAAAAGGGTCATAAAGGATGCAAAAATAACACCTTTAAATGGAAAAACAAATTTCCCCCATCCTCTTGGAGGTGTTCAACAACCGATTTTCCCATATAGCGGAGGAGATGGGGGCGGTTTTGCAGAGAACCGCCTTTTCCCCCAACATCAAGGAGAGGAAGGACTTTTCCTGCGCAATATTCGACAAGGAAGGGAACCTCGTTGCGCAAGCCGCCCATATACCGGTGCACCTCGGCTCTATGCCACTCTCGGTTAGCTCCGCCCTCGAGAAGTTCAAAGGGGACATAAAGGAGGGGGATGTAATAATCCTCAACGACCCCTATAAGGGGGGAACGCACCTGCCCGATATAACGATGCTTTCGCCGGTTTTCCACGAGGGGGAGCTGTTGTTTTTTGTGGCAAACAGGGCGCACCACGCCGACGTAGGCGGCGCTTCCGCCGGCTCGATGCCGCTATCGACCAACATCTTCCAAGAGGGGATAATAATCCCCCCCGTAAAACTCGTAAGGGAAGGGGAGATAAACAAAGACCTCTTGGAGTTTTTCCTAAACAACGTTCGAAACCCCTCCGAAAGGGAAGGGGATTTCTCCGCCCAACTTTCGGCGTTGAAGGTAGGGGAAAAACGTTTAAAGGAACTTTTAAAGGAATACACCCCCGAGGTGGTTCTAACCTACACCTCCGCCCTTATGGATTATTCGGAAAAACTCCTAAGGGAGTTTATAAAAACCCTCCCCAAGGGGGTTTATTACTTCGAGGATTACCTCGAGGACGACGGTTTTGGCAATAGGGACATAAAGATAGCCTTAAAACTTTCGGTGGAGGAGGAAAGGCTCGTTTTCGACTTTAGGGGAAGCGACCCGCAGGTTTTGGGACCCCTCAACGCCGTTAAGTCTATAACCCTTTCGGCGGTGCTGTACTGCGTCAAAGCTTTGGCGGATAAGGTTTTAAAAACGGAGGTGCCGCCTAACGGCGGGATTACGAGGGTTGTAGAGCTTATAACCGAAAAGGGTACAGTCGTGGACGCCGAATTTCCCGCCGCGGTGGCGGGGGGGAATGTTGAAACCTCCCAGAGGGTGGTCGACGTAGTCCTCGG
>CAZNBH010000202.1:0-1841 GCA_964571355.1 uncultured Aquifex sp. | reverse complement strand
GGTTTTACCTTTTCTTGGTATTCTTCCCAGGACATTTCAAAAATTTCGTCGAGGGTAAATCCGAGGTCTTCGGCGAGTTCCTTCGAGAGTTTTTCCATTCTATTTAGGAAATCCCATTTGGTGTAGATTTCCTCTTTTATCTTATCGAGGATTTCGGGCATTTTTAAAACGTGTCTCCATCTCGGTTGCATTGCGATATAGTCCTCTATGGGTTTTACCTTTGCGGGTTTTACGTTTATTCTCCAGAACCTACCCTCGATAACCTCGTACAGAGGCCAATAGAGGGTTTCGGTTGCGAGTTTTAGAACCCTAAAGGCGTCCTCGGGTTTGGTTCTCCACGAGAGGGTACACGATTGCAACACGTTTATAAACTTAAAGCCTTTGACCTCTTTTGCTTTCCTTACCTTTCTGGTGAAATCCTTGTAGTTGAACGGGTTGGCTTGGGCGGTATAGGGTATTTCGTGAGCCGCCATTATGAGGGTTAAATCCTTCCTCTTTTCCTCCTTACCGACTATTTTCGACCCAACGGGGGTGGTTTTGGTAAATGCCCCTATCGGGGTTGCGGAGGAGCGCTGATAACCGGTATTTTGATAACCCTCGTTGTTGTAACAAATGTAGAGAATGTTGTGATTACGCTCGGCGGCTCCGGATAAGGATTGGAAACCGATATCGTAGGTTCCACCGTCTCCGCTTATCGAAACGAAATTTATTTCTTTATCTATTTTACCTTTCTTTTTAAATGCTTTGTAAGCCGCCTCTACACCCGATAGAACGGCGGCGTTGTTTTCAAAGGCGACGTGTATCCAGGGAACGGTCCAAGCGGTGTAGGGAAATACCCCGGTGGTAACCTCCAAGCAACCGGTGTTGGAACCGGTAACAATATCTTTACCGTACTCGAGGAGGGCCATATTTACGATAGGGGGTATCGAACAGCCGGGGCACATACGGTGACCGGGGGCGAGGGGGTTTTCATAAGGCCACTCGTGACTTTCCTCCGCCAGATGGGTTAAAACCGGTATGTTAACAAATTTTTTTCTCTTAGCCATAACAAGGTACCTCCAAATTTTTTAAAATCACTCCCTAACCTGCAAGTATTCGACGAAGCGGTCCCTTGTTTCCTTACCGGTATAGAGGTTTATAAGCCTGTTAAATGCCCTTAACATATCTTCGACGGTAACCTCCCTACCACCCAATCCGTAAACGAAGTTATGGAGCATCGGTCTTTCGGGCAAGTGGTAAAGGGTTGCGGCTACATCCTGATATAGGGGCGATGCCAATCCGCTCATAGAGTCGTGCCTGTCCAATACGGCAACCGCTTTGAGGTGTTTTAAAACCTCGGCCACCTCCTCGTAGGGGAAAGGTCTAAACAGCCTTATTTTCAAAACGCCGGCTTTTATACCCTGTTCCCTGAGCTGGTCGGCGGCGGTTCTCGCAACACCCGCGGAAGAACCCATTACCACTATGGCAAAGTCGGCATCTTCCAACTTATAAGGTTCAACGATTTGGTAATTGGTTCCCGCCAATTGGTTGAACTCTTCCAAAACCTTTTTAACGTGCTCCTTAGCCTCAAAGGTTGCAACGTGCTGGGCGTATTTCAACTCGGTGTAGTAGTCGGGTAACGCGGTGGCACCGTAGGTGACTGGGTTATCGGTATCGAGCAAGGGATGGGGAACATTGGTTCTCCAATCGCTTTCTCCGATGAATTCCCTAACCTCTCTATCGGTTAGAAGGTTAACGTTCCCTATGGTGTGGGAAACGATATAACCCTCCATGTTTACAATGGTGGGAAGTAGAGCACTCTCGGCGATTTTTACAGCGGCTATAAGGCTGTGATAGGCCTC
>CAZNBH010000201.1:0-1849 GCA_964571355.1 uncultured Aquifex sp. | reverse complement strand
GACCTCGACGGGACCCTCCTCGATACAGCCCCCGACCTGTACCTCGCCCTAAAGGACACCTTGAGGGATTACGGAAAGGAAGTTCCCCCCTTTGAGGTATTCAAAAAACACATAGGAGGGGGTGCTTACGGATTTTTAGAACCCTTTTTGCCAAAGGAGGTTTTAGAAGAAGCCCTTTTGAGGCTTAGGAAATACTACCTCGAGAGGTATATATGCCTCCACACCAAACCCTTCGAGGGGATTCCCGAAGTTTTAGAGACCCTTAAAAGGAACGGTTTTAAGCTTGGGGTTGCCACCAACAAGATTACCGAGGGGGCTATTAGGGTTCTCGAAAGGACAAACCTACTCGACTTTTTCGACATAGTGGTGGGAAGGGATTTGCCGAAAGAGCACAAACCCTCCCCCGAGCATATTTACTATATAACCGAACGGTTGGAGGTATCCCCGTCGGAGGTTTTGGTCGTGGGGGATAGGTCGGACGATGTGATAGCCGCCCTTCGGGCGGGGTCTTTTAGCGGTTACGCCCTTTGGGGCTATGTGGAGGAGCTAAACGATGATGTTAGACCCCACTACTTTTTTAAAAAGCCGACCGATATCCTCGGGGTTTTAAAGTAATCCCCGCGCGGAGCGCGGGCATTTGTTTTCCAAAGACCACCTATATTTATAGAAGTTATGTTGCAGGTTCGGGTAAAACCCGGGGTGGAGAAAAAACTCCTATCCCGTTTCCCTTGGGTGTACAGAAAGGAGATAGCCTCCTTTTCGAGGCAACCGAGGAAAGGGGAAACCGTTGTGGTGAGGGATTTCTCCGGTCGCTTTTTGGGTTACGGATACATAAACCCCGAGGTGAACATAGCCATAAGGTTGCTCTCCTTTAGGAAGGATATAAAACCCACCCCGGACCTAATTAGGGAGAGGATAAAAAACGCCTACGAATACAGGAAGAGGTTGAACATACCCTCCAACGCCTACAGGTTGGTTCACTCGGAGGGGGATTTCCTCCCGGGGTTGATAGTGGACGTTTACGATAGGTGGGTTGCGGTTGAGTTCACCACCTACGGGATGGAGGAGTACAAGGAAACCGTTATAGAGACCTTAAAGGAACTCCTAAACCCCGAGGGGATTTACGAAAAGGTAAACGAGTTCAGTAAAAAGGTGGAAGGTCTCCGCGGTGAGGAGCAACTCCTCTACGGAAATGTCCCCGACGAGGTTGTTATACGGGAATACGACCTCAAGTTTTACGTAAATATCCCCGAAGGGCAAAAGACGGGGATGTTCCTCGACCAAAGGAACGCCCGTTATTTTCTCCGAACCCTTATTAGGGGTGGTGAGAGGGTTCTCGACGTATTTTGCCACAGCGGGGGTTTTGCCATAAGCGCCAAAAAGGCGGGGGCGGGTGAGGTTATAGGGGTGGATATTAGCGACCTCGCCCTCGAGTTGGCGAAGAAAAACGAAAAACTGAACGGTCTCGAGGGCATAAAGTGGGTCGAGGCAAACGCCTTCGACTTTCTAAAGGAACAGCATAAAAAGGGTGAAAAGTACGACGTTGTAATCATAGACCCCCCCTCCTTTGCGAAGAACAAGGCGGCGGTCGAAAATGCCTTGCGGGGTTATAAGGAACTCCTCGTTAGGGGGCTTCATATCACCAAACCGGGTGGAATTTTGGCGATATTCTCCTGCTCGTTCCACATAACCGAGGAGCACCTGTTAAAGGTTCTGCAGGACGCCGCCTACGATACGAGAAAGGTTTTGAGGGTGAGGGCTAAAACCTATCAGGATTTGGACCACCCCTGGATTTTGCAAATACCGAACACCCTTTACCTCAAAGGGGTCTGGGTGGAGGTGTTGGAGG
>CAZNBH010000200.1:0-1853 GCA_964571355.1 uncultured Aquifex sp. | reverse complement strand
CATTCCAACAAAATCTAATAACCTATGCGAGTTTATCCCGAATGTCTACCCTGCTTGGTGAAACAAGGTTTAAACGCCGCCCAAAAGTTGAACCTACCCAAGGAAAAACTCTTCGAGGTTTCAAAAGGAGGGATTAAATACCTCGCGGGGTTTGAGGATTACGATAGGTCTCCCGCCTATTACGCCTACCATATTCAAAAACTCGTAAAGGAAATTACGGGGGAGGAGGACCCCTTTAAGGAGATAAAGAAAATTTCCAACCGAAAGGCGTTGGAAATAGCAAACGGCGACCTCGTAAGGGAATTTTTGAAAAGCGGAGACCCGTTGAGGAACGCTTTAAAACTTTCCGCGATAGGGAACATTTTGGACTTCGCAATCCTTTCGGAGGAGGAGGTTTACAAAAAGCTCCACCAACTACTGGAAGAGGATTTTACGGTAGACCACTACGGGAGGTTTAGGGAGGAACTAAAAACCTCCAAAAGGATTTTAATAATAGGGGACAACGCGGGGGAAATAGTTTTCGACAAGTTCCTCGTGAGGGAGCTCTTAAACCTGAACAAGGAGGTCGTTTACGCCGTTAAAGGAAAACCGATTTTGAACGACGCCACTATGGAGGACGCCCTTGAGGTTTCGATGACCTCCCTCTGCAAGGTTGTTGACAACGGAAACGACCGCGTTGGAACCGATTTATCGGTCGCCTCCGAAAGCTTTTTGGAGGAGTGGAACAAAGCCGACCTGATAATAAGCAAGGGGCAGGCGAACTTCGAAAGCCTAAGCGATATAAACGAAAAACCTATTTACTTTCTGCTGACCGCCAAGTGCCCGCCCGTAGCCAACGAAACGGGGGCAAAAAGGGTGGGGGCGTTGGTTTTTAAAAGGAACAATGCCCCTTCGGGGGTTTAATTTTCCTTTATTCGGTTTAAGAGCTCCTCGTAAACCTTTTTGAGGTCTCCCAAATCGTACCTAAAGACGTCCTTGTCGAGTTTTTTCTTCGTCTTTGCATCCCAAAGTCGGCAACTATCGGGGGAAATTTCGTCGGCGAGGACGAGCCTCCCGTCGGGGGTCTTTCCAAACTCGAGTTTGAAATCGACCAAAAGGATATCCTTCGCCGCAAAGAAAGCCTTTAGGATATCGTTAACCTGGAGGGCTATTTTTTTCATCTCCTCTATATCCTTTAGGTCGGCGAGTTTGAGGAGCTCTATATGCTCGGCGCACACGAGGGGGTCGTGGAGTTCGTCGTTTTTCCAAAAGGTTTCAACGAGTGGTTTTTCGAGCTTTGTCCCTTCGGGGATACCGTAACGGCGGGTAAAGCTACCGGCGGCGAAGTTCCTAACCACAACCTCCACCGGAATAATCTCCACCCTGTAGGCGAGCATTTCCCTATCGGAAAGCCTTTTGATGTAATGGGTCGGGATACCCCTTTTGTTTAGGAGTTCGAAAATGTAGGAGGAAATGGTATTGTTTATAACACCCTTACCGGTGATTTGCTCCTTCTTTACCCCGTCGAAGGCGGTTGTATCGTCCTTAAAGTGGACGATAACCTTGTCGGGCTCATCGGTGGCGTAAATTATTTTTGCCTTCCCCTCGTAGAGCTTTTCCCTCTTTTCCATCAAAGGGTTATAAGGATACAGTGCTATTTTCCCGAGTTGGATTTTAACGGTTGCTAACACCCCCTTTTTGTGGTTCTAAAAAGGAAAACCTTTTGGAGGGAAAGATGTTTAAAAAGCTAACCGTTGCAGGACTGCTCTTGGGAAGTTTAACCTTCGGAGGTGAAACCTCTACCACCCACCCCCATTGGGGTTATGTGGGAAAAATAGGACCCCAATATTGGGGAGACCTTTCCCCCGATTACA
>CAZNBH010000199.1:0-1855 GCA_964571355.1 uncultured Aquifex sp. | reverse complement strand
GATAGAGCGCGGGACTACGGATCCCGAGGTTGCGGGTTCGACTCCCGCCGCCCTCACCATTAAGTTATCCTCTCCAATTAATGGAACCTCTCCAAAACGATAACCTCTACGAGAAGGCTTTAGACCTATACCTTTCCGGGGATTTAACCGGTGCATTGGTCCTCCTCGAGGAATTTCTCACAAAAAATCCAAAACACCCCTACGCGTTGTTCAACACGGGAAAAATCCATTACGAGCTCGGAAATATAGACCTCGCAAAGGCGTACCTCGAGGAGGCAATAAAGTTAAAACCCGACCTCTACGAGGCTCTCCGAATTTTAGCCGATATCTATACCGAAAAAGGTCTAATAGACAAGGCGATAAACCTCTACGAGGAAATGGTAAAAATCCACCCCTCGGCGGAGATATTCAACAACCTCGGTTATTTGTACCAATTGAAGGGCGATTACGAAAAGGCAATAGAACACTTCGATAGGGCTATAGAGCTTAAACCCGACCTCGCCGAGGCTTACTACAACAAAGCCCTTTCCCTTAGAAGGCTCGGAAGGTTAAAGGAAGCCCTCGAGTGGTATACAAAGGCTATAGAGCTAAACCCGAACGACCCCGACGCCTTCTACAACCGCGGGATAGTGAAAAAGTTGCTCGGAGACCTCAAAGGGGCTAAGGAGGATTTCGAAAAGGCTATAAGGCTAAACCCCCTCTTTGTAAGGGCTTACAACAACCTCGGAAACATCTACTACGCCCTCGGGGATTACGAGAAAGCGCTGGATATGTATAGGAGGGCTTTGGACATAAACCCCAACTACCCCGAGGCTCTCTCGAATATGGCGCTCGTTTTAAGGGAAATGGGAAGATGCGAAGAGGCTATAAAGTATTACGACCGTCTGCTCCGACTCGTCCCCAACAACGCCGAGGCGATGATAGATAAAGGTATATGCCTTAAGGAGCTCGGAAAATTCGAGGAGGCGGAAAAACTTTACCGCGAAGCGGCCAGTATTTCGGACAAGTTAAAACCTTTAGCGCTCTATAACCTCGCCTGCCTCTACAACATTATCGGCAAAAAGGAAGAGGCTAAAAAACTTTTGGAGGAGAGCTTTAAGCTCGACCCTTCCCTTAGGGAATACGCAAAAACCGACCCCGAGGTGGAGGACCTAATTCAACAAAACCTCCCCAGTTCGGACTGAAGTTTAAACATAAGTTCCCTTACCTGTTTTTCCGTTTCCTCCAAACTCCCCGAGTTGTCTATTACAAAGTCCGCCAGTAGTTTCTTTTTTTCTATATCCATTTGACGGTTCCATCTCCTTTCAAAGTCATCGGGGGATAAACCCCTTCTTATAGCCCTCTCCTTGGCAACCTCTTTGGGGGTGTAGACCGTTACCGTGTAGTGGAATTTATCGGCGTTTTTGTTTTCAAAAATCAGAGCCGCCTCGAGGACGCATATCCCCCCTTTTTCCCTGCAAAAGTTTTCGTACTCTTTGTAGACCTCGGGGTGGAGCAAATTTTCCAACCACTTTAGGTCTTTTTCATTTTTAAACACCCTTTGGGCGAGCTTCTTCCTATCCACCTCCCCATCGGGGTTAAGGATTTCCCCCCCGAACCTTTGGAGGATTTTTTGCTTTATATCCTCCCTTTCGAGGAGTTTGTGAACGACCTTGTCCGCATCGAGGACGTTTGCGCCGTATTTTTCCATTAAACGGGCTACGGTGGATTTACCGCTTCCGATGTTGCCGGTCAGACCTATTTTTAAAACGGGTTTATCCGAAACCATTCCGCCAAAGGTATAATTGTTTATCAACAAGTAATTAGAACCAACCTTTTAGGAGGACGATAAATGCTTACAGACTTTTCTTTTACC
>CAZNBH010000198.1:0-1879 GCA_964571355.1 uncultured Aquifex sp. | reverse complement strand
GCGAGTGCGGCGTGCTCCCTGGAGGAACCTTGTCCGTAGTTTTCACCGCCAACTATAACGGTCGCGATACCTTGCTCCTTGTTTTTGAGAGCCCTTTGGGCGAATTCGGGGTCTACATAGTGGTAAACGTATTTGGAAATTTCGTAGATGTTCGACCTTAGGGGCAATATCTTCGCACCGGCGGGCATGATGTGGTCGGTGGTGATGTTGTCGCCTACCTTAATCTCAACCTTTCCTTTGATAGCTTCGGGGAGTTCGTCGAATTCGGGTAGAGGTCTTATATTGGGTCCCCTTCTGATTTCTACGTTTTCCCTTTCCTCTTTGGGTAGGGGTGGAATCAATAAGGCATCGTTGTAAGGAATGAATTTTTCGGGCAAGGTTACCCTGATGGGCTCTCCGAGGGTTCTGGGGTCGGTAATGTAACCGGTGAGAGCTGCGGCTGCACAGGTTTCAGGAGATGCCAAATATACCCCTGCGTCGAGGGTTCCAGAACGACCTTTAAAGTTCCTGTTAAAGGACCTTACCGATACACCTTTGGAGGGAGGTGCCCATCCCATTCCGATACAGGGACCGCAAGCGGTTTCTATAATCCTCGCACCGGCGTTGATTAGGTCGGCGAGGGTTCCGTCCCTTGCGATTTGTTCGAGAACCTGCCTCGAACCAGGGGCAATTATTAGGGATACATCCCTGTGTACTTTTTTCCCTTTGAGGATTTCGGCAACGGTTTTCAAATCCCTGTAAGAGGAGTTTGTACAAGAACCTATAACAACCTGGTTAACCTTAACCTTTCCGTGGAGCTCCCTTACGGGGACAACGTTGTCGGGGGAGTGGGGTTGAGCTATTAGAGGTTCCAACTGTTCGAGGTCTATAACAACCTCTTCGTCGTATTCGGCATCGGCATCGGGCAAGAGCTCTACCCAATCCTGTTCCCTACCCTGTCTACGGAAGAAGTCGAGGGTTAGCTCATCGGAGGGGAATATCGAGGTGGTAGCTCCCAACTCGGCACCCATGTTGGTTATGGTTGCCCTTTCGGGAACGGTTAGGGCTTTTACACCTTCTCCGACGTATTCGAAAATCCTCATCAAACCGCCTTTAACAGTTAGGCGGCGGAGCATTTCGAGGATTATGTCCTTTGCGGAAACCCATGCGGGGAGCTTTTTACCCTTGAGTTCAACCTTAACTATTTTGGGCATTTTGGTGTAGAAGGGTTCCCCTGCCATTGCGGCGGCAACGTCCAAACCACCCGCACCTATTGCGAGCATTCCGGCACCACCGGCGGTGGGGGTGTGCGAGTCGGAACCCAACAAGGTTTTTCCCGGTTTGGTAAACCTTTCGAGGTGAACCTGGTGGCAGATTCCGTTACCGGGTTTGGAAACCCAAATACCGTATTTCATTCCGACGGTTCTCAAATACTCGTGGTCGTCGGGGTTTCTAAAGTCGAGCTGTAAAGTGTTGTGGTCTATATAGGAAACCGATAGGTCGGGGGTTTTAACCTCGTCGACGCCCATTGCCTCGAATTCGAGGTAAGCCATAGTTCCGGTGGCGTCCTGGGTGAGGGTTTGGTCTATCCTAATTGCGATTTCTTCGCCAGGTTCCATTTTACCGTGAACTAGGTGGTCTCTGATAATCTTCCACGCAATGGTTCCTTTTGCCATTACAGAACCTCCGTAAGTTGTTGTTAAAAAAACGAGTTATACCAAAAAGGGGAAACAAAAGAAAGGAGTTAAACACAAAAGGGGTTAGGAGTTCAAAAGCCTATCGATGATTTCGTTGAAGGTTTTAGAAGGTCTCATTAGGGAAACAACTTTTTGATATAGCTCTACAACCTCTTTTTGTTTTTCGGGAGGTAGTTTTTCGAGAATTTGTTTTTCTACGGGGT
>CAZNBH010000197.1:0-1879 GCA_964571355.1 uncultured Aquifex sp. | reverse complement strand
GGTAAACAAATAGCGTTTCTAATAACAATCAAGTTTCATTTTTGGGGGATTGTTATCTTTTTTTATCCACTATGACGAAACAGATTATGGAAAAAGCCTATGAAAGATTTAAAGAAGTTGTTGAAAATGCGAAACATTTAGCCGACTTTTCCGAAAGGGACGGTAAGATTCTTGGCGAAAGGAAGGAGGTGCTAAGCGGTTGGGCGGACGAGCTCGTGGAGGATTTCTACAACACCCTGTTAAAGTACCCAAAAACGGCAAAAATATTCGAAAAGGTTCCCGTAGAAGGGGTAAAGAAAAAGTTTAAAAACTGGTATTTGGAACTCGTAAGCGGAAAACTCGACGAGGATTTTCTTAAAAGGCAATTCTTTGTAGGTTTGGTTCACATCTACCACCGTATCGACAACGACGTGATGATTTTTATGGCAAACCGATTGAAGAGAAACTTCTTGGCTAAATGTTTCGAACATTTTGAACCCGATGAGGCGGTTTATGTATTTCAAGCCTTCTCAAAAGTTGTAGATTTTGTAATAGCCCTAACGGTGGAAGGTTATGTCTTTGCCCTCTACGAGGGCTTGATAGATATCGCCGGATTTAAACCCGCATTGGTCGAAAGGATGATGGCTATAAAAATTGAGGAAATGTACAAAGAGTTTAAAGAGAAATTCTTTTAAGGTTTTTACTTTTCTTCCCCACCTTCGAGTTGTTGTTTTAAAACCAAAAATGCGGGTTTCAACTTGAGCTTACCGGTATAAAAGGGGTGGCATTGGTTGCAAGTTTCAAGGTATACGGTTCCCCCTTTGGTGCTTAGTAGGGTAAAAGTATTTCCGCAACCGCATACGAAAGTGGTCGGCTTTAGTTCGGGGTGTATTCCCTTTTTCATGGTTTCCTCCTCCGTTTTAAATTACGCAAATAGTTTAATTTTAACAAACATCTAAAGAGCCCTGTGGGCTTCCTCGTAAAGTCCGGCCTTTTCGAGGTGGCAGGTTATGTTTAGCTTGTGCAGGGTGGTTCTATCCTCTTCGAATTTAATAATCGAATAGCTGGCGTTATCGCAACCAAAGCTCCAAAACTTTTCTATCGGTAGGTCCAAAGCGGCACAGTACAACGCCCTTATGGGGACGGTATGGGAAACAACAGCTATTGTTTGCCCTTCGTGTTTTTTCTTTATATCTTCTATAAACCCTTTAACCCTTTTGTAAACCGCCAAGAGGTTTTCCCCTTCGGGGAAGTCCACCTTCCATGGTTCTTTAATCCAAAGTTCGAACATTTCGGGGAACTCTTTTTTCACCTCCTCGACAAGTTTACCGCTCCATATCCCGTGGTCGATTTCTATAACCCTTTCGTCCTCCACGAGGGGAACGTTTAAAGTTTTCGCTATAATTTCGGCGGTTCTTTTCGTTCTCAATAGGGGAGAGGTGTAGACAAGCTCTATACCTTTGTTTTTTAGTTCCTCGGCGAGTATTTTTGCCTGTTTTTCACCCCTCTCGGAGAGGTCGGGGTTTAATAGACCTTGATACCTACCTATAGGGTTCCATTGACTTTCGGCGTGCCTTATTACGTAAAGGGTACAACCCACCTTTTCCTACCTCCTAAAGGTTTTAAAAATTCTAAGAAACCGTTACAGGTGATTTAAGTTTTCGAAAAACCTTTTTTGGATAGGTTAGACTTAAAAACTCTCGGAGGTTCTAAAAATGGGTCATACTATAGCGGAAAAAATAATAGCAGCCCACGCCGGGAAAAAGGAGGTTTTCCCCGGCGATATGGTAATGGCAAAGGTTGACCTCGTTTTGGCAAACGATATAACCGCCCCTTTGGCGATAAAGGTTTTGGAAGAACACGGAATAGATAAGGTTTTTGACCCCGAAAAAATCGCCCT
>CAZNBH010000196.1:0-1885 GCA_964571355.1 uncultured Aquifex sp. | reverse complement strand
GGGGAACGGAGGTTAAAAAACTACTTGGGTAGGTTCATCTTTTCCCTTACCTCTTCGAGGGTTTGCTTTGCGACCTCTCTCGCCTTTTTGGAACCCTCGCGGAATATATCCCACAACTCCCCTTTATTGGATTGGTAATAATTCCTCCTCTCCCTTATAGGTTCTAAAAATTCGTTTATGTTCCTCGCGAGGAGTTTTTTGCACTGAACGCAACCTATTCGGGCGGTTCGGCAATCCTCTTCAATCATTTTTAGGGTTTGTTGGTCGGTAAAGAGCTTGTGGAGGGTGAACACCGCGCAAATCTCCGGGCGTCCGGGGTCGGTTTTCCTCACCCTTTGGGGGTCGGTTACCATTTTCCTAACCTTCTGTTCGACCTCTTCGGGGCTATCGCTCAAATAAATGGCGTTGTTGTAGGATTTCGACATCTTCCTACCGTCTATCCCGACCACCTTGGGGGTTTCGGTGAGCAAGGGCTGGGGTTCGGGGAAGGTTTCACCGTAGAGCCTGTTAAAACGTCTGGCTATTTCCCTCGTCAGCTCTATATGGGGAAGCTGGTCTTCCCCCACCGGAACGGTGTTTCCCTTGTAAACCAAAATATCCGCCGCCTGCAGAACGGGATAACCCAAAAACCCGTAGGTGTCTATCTGGTGGAGGAGTTTTTTATCCACGTTTAACCTTTTAAGGAGTTCTTGGTCTATTTTTCCCTCGAAGAGGGCTTTTATCAGGGCTTCCGATAATTCCTCTACAAGGATACTTTTTAAACCTTCTTTGTCCTCGACCTTTATCGGGAGCTTTTCCACCAAATCCCCTACGAGGTTTTCCACAACTTTCGAAAATTCCCCTTTGAGGTCTCCTATTTTTAAGAGGTTGTATTTCAAATCCTTATAGGTGGGATTTAACTCGAGCCAACTTTTGGGGGTAATCATCCCAAAGAGGAGATAGAGCTCGGCGTGTTCCTTTACGAGGGACTGGATAAAAAGCACATTCCTATCGGGGTCTAAACCGCAGGAGACCCAATCGAGCATAAGGCTTTCTATGTTTTCCCTAAGCTTTTCGGTGTTGGTGTAAGCGGTGGTAAGGGCGTGCCAATCGGCTACGAAGATGTATTTATCCCCTTCCTCCTCTTGGAGTTTTAACCAATTTTTGATAACCCCAAAGTAGTGACCTAAATGGAGTTTCCCCGTGGGGCGCATTCCGCTGACTATTACCCTTTTTTGGGATTTCTTTTTTTCCTCCATCAAAGGGAATAGGATTAAAACAGAAGACCTATAAAAGGTTTAAGAACGGGAGTTTTTGTACTCCTTCCACATCTTTTGGGCTTCGAGGAAAGCCATCCTATCGACGAGTGCGGGTTTCATACCCGATAACCCTTCGAGGGCTACCTTGTAGAGGACTATATAACCCTCGACAATTATGGAGGAAATTGTATCGGTAATCCTCTTAAAGGCTTTGTATATCTCCCACGCCCTTTGGGGGTCGTAAGTTTTAAAACACAAATCCCCAAAGGTTTCCTGTAGGAGGGACATCATCGAGAGCATAAGGTGGTTATCAACCCCCCTCGCTATGTGGGCAAGCCCCACGAACCACTGATTTTTCCAAAAATCGTTGCTCGGCATACCGTTTAATAGGCTCAAATACCAATCGGCGAGGGTCTTTTCCAACGCCTCCCGTGGGACATTTTCCAAAATCTTTAAAGCCTCGGGAACCGAAAACAGCTTATCGTAAAAGGTTTTAACAATATGGTCGGTCCATTGGGAGAGGGTATCTTTTTCCTCCCTTAGGAGTTCAAAATCCTCTGGTTCCAAATTTAGGAGTTCGGAAGAGGTTTTTACCACATTAAGGAGCTCTTTGCTCAAACGCTCATCCATGGGAAGGGATTTTAAAA
>CAZNBH010000195.1:0-1895 GCA_964571355.1 uncultured Aquifex sp. | reverse complement strand
ATGGGATTTACTGTCTACTTTCTTAAAACCTTCCCCTCCCCCGCCTCCCTCGACAAGCTCTTTAAACTCTTCACCGACTTGGGTTGGGATTTGGAGGGTATACATTTCAAAAACGAAGCCCTTCGGGATTACTTGAGCCTTAGGGAGGATATAGTTGTAATTTCCCCCGAGGTGGAAGAGCCCTTTATCCTCTACAACGAGGGTTATGCCAATTTATACCTTCCCGTTTCCACCAAAGGGTGGGATAAGGCGGAGGAACTCGTAAAGAGGAAATTAAAGGTTTACAGAACCTACACGGGTGGGAAACTTTTGGAAATCCCCGCAAGGGTTTTTGTAAACGAAAGGGAACTTTCGGCGGTATCGGAGGGTGAAATAAATCCCCCCGAAGGGGTTGAGTTTTTTACGGATTCCAACGAGAGTTTGGAGGAGGTTGTAGGAAACCTCCTTAGGGAAAAGGGTTTAACGATAGCGACCGCCGAAAGTTGCACCGGTGGGCTTGTAGCCGCCACCTTGGTGAACGTTCCCGGAAGTAGCGAATACTTCAAGGGTTCGGTTGTAGCCTACTCGAACGAGGTAAAGGAAAAGGTCTTGGGGGTAAGCGGGGAAACCTTAAAGAAATACGGGGCTGTAAGCGAACAGACCGCGAGGGAGATGGCTTTGGGGGTAAAAAGGCTATTGGAAACCGACATAGGGATATCGACGACGGGAATAGCGGGACCCACCGGCGGAACGGAGGAAAAACCGGTCGGTTTAACCTACTTCGGGATAGCCTTTAAGGATACCGTTCACGTTTTTAGGGAGGTTTTCCCCTTCGATAGGAACCAAAACAGGCTTTCGGCAACCTATTTTGTTCTGTTTCAGTTGTGGAGACTTTTGAAGGAGGCTTAACCGATGGACATTTTTGAGGGAAAGACCGTTTTGGTAACCGGTGGAACCGGTTCCTTCGGGAGGAAGTTTGTAAAGACCATCCTCGAGAGGTACAACCCGAAGAAGGTCATAGTCTTCAGCAGGGACGAGTTTAAGCAGTACCAAATGCAGAAGGAGTTCCCGAGGGAAAAATACCCCCAACTGCGGTTTTTCCTCGGGGATATAAGGGACAAGGAGAGGCTCTACAGGGCTTTCGAAGGGGTTGACTACGTCATCCACGCCGCCGCCCTCAAGCACGTTCCCATTCTCGAATACAACCCCTCCGAGGCTGTAAAGACCAACATCTACGGGGCGCAGAACATAATAAACGCCGCCATAGACCAGGGGGTGAAAAAGGTTATAGCCCTATCTACCGACAAGGCGGTAAACCCGATAAACCTATACGGGGCTACGAAGCTCGCGATGGAAAAGTTGCTCGTCGCCGCCAACGCCTATACCGGTTCCAAGGAGACAACCTTTGCCGTCGTCCGATACGGGAATGTGGTCGGCAGTAGGGGTAGCGTTATCCCCTTCTTCAAGGAGCTCGTAGCCAAGGGGGAAAAGGTTTTGCCCATCACCGACGAAAGGATGACCCGCTTTTGGATTACCCTCGAGCAGGGGGTGGAGACGGTGCTCTTTGCCCTCAAAGAGAGTGTAGGGGGTGAGATTTTTGTCCCCTATATCCCGAGTATGAGGATAGTCGACCTCGCAAAGGCTATATGCCCCGATTGCTCCTACAAAATTATCGGTATCCGCCCCGGGGAAAAACTCCACGAAACCCTCCTCTCGGAGGAGGAGAGCTACCACGCCGTAAAGGTAAAATCCGACAACGGTAGAACCTACTTTGTGGTCCTCCCGCAGTTTCAGTTCGAAACCAAAGACCTCAACAAGTGGAAAAACTGCGAAAAACTCCCCGAGGGTTTCCTCTTTAGGAGCGATAAAAACGACTGGTGGCTCACCGTTGAGGAACTAAGGGAGCTTATAAAGGA
>CAZNBH010000194.1:0-1902 GCA_964571355.1 uncultured Aquifex sp. | reverse complement strand
GATTATTTAAAGGATAAAACCGTAGCCATAATAGGTTACGGTTCCCAAGGGCACGCCCACGCTTTGAACCTCCGCGATAGCGGCATTAACGTGATTATCGCCCTAAGACCCAATTCCAAGTCGGCGCAAAAGGCTAAAGAGGACGGTTTTGAGGTTGTAACCCCTGCCGAAGCCGCCCAAAAGGCCGACGTTATTATGTTCCTCGCACCCGATACCGTTCAGCCCAAAATTTACAAAGAGGAGGTGGAACCCCACCTAAGGGAAGGGCAGGCTTTGGCTTTCGCCCACGGGTTTAACATCCACTTCAAACAAATAGTTCCCCCCGAATACGTGGATGTTTTCATGGTAGCCCCCAAAGGTCCCGGTCACTTGGTCCGCTGGATGTACGAAGAGGGGAAAGGTGTCCCCGCATTGGTAGCGGTTTATCAGGACTACACCGGGAACGCCCTAAACATAGCCCTCGCCTACGCCAAAGGGATAGGGGCAACCCGCGCAGGCGTTATAGAGACCACCTTTAAAGAGGAAACCGAAACCGACCTCTTCGGGGAACAGGCGGTTCTCTGCGGTGGTGTTACCGCCCTCATAAAGGCCGGATTTGAAACCCTGGTGGAAGCCGGTTATCAGCCCGAGGTGGCTTATTTTGAATGCCTTCACGAGCTCAAGCTCATCGTCGACCTAATATACGCCCACGGTATTTCGGGAATGAGGTATTCCATCTCCGACACCGCAAAATACGGCGATGTTACCAGGGGCGATAGGATTTACGAAGCGGTCAAGCCTATCCACAAGAAAATACTCGAAGAAATCCAAAGGGGCGAATTCGCAAGGGAATGGATTTTGGAAAACGTCGCAAACAGACCGGTTTACAATGCCCTCCTCGAAAGGGACGCCAATCACCCCATAGAAAAGGTCGGAAAGGAATTGCGAAAAATGATGCCGTGGCTCCAATCGAAAGACCTCAAATAAACCGTTCCACTTTATACCCTCTTATAAAGTCTTCCCCTTTTACCCTTTTGCCCTTAGGGTTTATCAACTCCTCGATTTTCAAAACCCTTCCGTCCCCACAGACCACGTAAAGTCCGTCCCTGTTGTAGGGATAAACAAAACCCGCCGGAAGGTCGCTCTTTATATCGGTAAGACTCGCCGAAAGTACCTTAATACGTTTACCCCCAAAGGTGGTGTAGGTGTTGGGGTAAAGAGCCCTTATGCGGTCTCTCACACTTTCCGCTTCCGCCTTCCAACAGATGCGGAACTCCGCCTTTTCTATAGGGGGGGCGTAGGTAGCCTCCGCATCGTTTTGTGGTATCGGTTTTATTTCCCCCTTCACCCACCTTTTGAGGGTTTCTACAAGAAGTTTCGCCCCTTTGGTGGCCAACCTTTCGCTCAAACTCACGATGTTATCGTTTTCCAAAATGGCTTCCTCCTGTTGGGAGAGGATATCTCCGCTGTCCAACCCCTCGTCGATGAGCATGACCGTATTCCCGGTAACCTTTTCCCCCGCCATTATAGCCCTGTGTATAGGGGCGGCTCCGCGGTATTTGGGTAAAAGCGAGGCGTGGAGGTTTAAGGTTTTGTACTTCGGAAAGTCGAAAACCTCCCTCGGGAGGATTTTTCCATACGCAACAACCACGGCTATATCGGGTTTTAAGTTCCTAAAAAAGGAATAAAACTCCTCATTCCTGATTTTGGAGGGTTGATAAACGATATTTTCCAATCCGAGTTCTATAGCTTTCTTTTTCACCGCTGGTGGGGTTAATTTCTTTCCCCTACCCGCCGGTTTGTCGGGTTGGGTGATTACCGCAACTAGTTCCAAATCTTTATCCCTAAACAGTTCCTCCAAAGTGGGAACCGCAAAGGGGGAGGTTCCGAAAAAGGCTACCCTTAACATAGGTTTTTAATTTT
>CAZNBH010000193.1:0-1902 GCA_964571355.1 uncultured Aquifex sp. | reverse complement strand
TTTTCCGCTATACCCGTTAGGGTTTTGACTATTTCCTCCTTTCCCTTTACGGGAAATGCCAAACCGAGTTCCTTTAAAAGTTTTTCTAAATCCTTAAACTTCTCTATGTGGGGTCCGTATAGGACGGGTTTCCCAAAATAGGCGGGTTCGAGAATGTTGTGACCCCCTATGGGAACAAAACTTCCGCCCACCAGGGCGGCGTTGGACTTTGAATAAAAGTAAAGGAGCTCTCCGAGGGTATCGACGAGTAAAACGTCCCCTGTAAACAGCCCCTCCGTTTTGCTCCGCAAAGCCGTATTGAATTGGGGGAATTTTTCCCGCAAAAGTTTTAAAATTTCTCCAACCCTTTCGATGTGCCTCGGGGCTAAGACCAATACGCTTTGGGGAAATCTTTTTTTGAACTCCCCAAAGGCGGAGAGAACTATTTCCTCCTCCCCTTTGTGGGTACTGCCGGCGGTAAATACGAATACCCCTTGGGGGAACTCCACGTTTGCATTAACCCCTTTGGGTCTTAAAACCGCCTTCAAGTTCCCACAAACGGTTAGTTTTTTCTCGTCCACACCCAATCGGAGGAACTTATCCTTTGTCTCCTCATCCTTGCAGAGGATTTTGTCGAAGGTGTTGAACCACCTACGGTAGAGGGGTTTTAACATCTTGAGGAGTTTGAACGATTTTTCCCCTATCCTCGCGTTGACCACGAATTTTTTGGGAACTTTTGCCGTTAAAAGGGCGGGGAAGCGGTCGCTCTCGACAAGGATAAAAACGTCGGGTTTTTCCTCCGATAGGAAGCGGTTTATTTTCCACCCCAAGGGGAAAGGGAGCTTTCTAACCCTATCGGGTAAGGTTTGCCTTTTTAGAAATTCCTCCGCGCGGGGGGAAAAATAGGTTACCAGCAGGTGGTGGTTTGCACTTTTAATTTCCTCCAAAAGGGGTTTTACGGTGTTGTACTCTCCCACACTCGGAACGTGAACCCAGAACTTTGCCATCCTCTAAATGTGCTAAAATAAAAGGATTGCTTTTGAAAACCAAAAGGGAGGACAAAAATGGCAGTTCCCAAGGCGAGGAAATCCAAGGCTAAAACCGCTATGAGGAAAGCCCATTGGTATAACAAATTAAAAGCTAAAAACCTGGTTCCCTGCCCCAACTGCGGGGAGCCTATAATGCCCCATAGGGTTTGCCCCTTCTGCGGTCATTACAAGGGAAGGGAAGAAATACCGGTGGAAGAGGAAGAACTTTAATCTTTCCCCCTTTTAAGTTATCTCCTGATTTTTCGGAACCGCAACTATTACCTTTGCGGGTCTTAAAACCCTGTCGTGGAGCTTATAGCCCCTTTGAACCACCTCGAGGATTGTATTTTCCTCCACTCCATCGGTAGGAACCGTTCCAACCGCCTCGCAAAGGGAATGGTCGAATTTTTCCACCTCTATAGGTGTAATTCCGTGCTTCTCAAAGACCTTTAGGAGTTGTTTGTAAATCATTTCCACACCCACAAAGGCATCCTTGCACCCTTCGAGCTTTTCCATATGTTTTAAAGCCCTCTCGAAGTTGTCGAGAACCTCGAGTAGGTCCTTTGCAAACTTTTCAACCCCGTAGAGGTCTTTTTCCTCGAGTTCCCTACGGTGTTTTTCCCTTATAAATTCCAACTCCCTTTGGAGGGTTAAATAACGCTCGTTGCTAACCTTTGCGAGGTTTTCGAGCTTTTTAACCTTTTCCTCCAATTGGTTTATATAGCTTTTAAGTTCCTCTACCTCCTTTTGGACTTCGTTTTGTTTTTCCACCCCTTGGGGTTGTTGATTTTGTCCTCCCGTATTGGGGTGTTCCCTTTTTTCCTCACCCATAGGAATGGAAAATTAATAAAGGGTTTTACACCTTTGGGACAAATTTATTGCCAAACTTAAATAG
>CAZNBH010000192.1:0-1922 GCA_964571355.1 uncultured Aquifex sp. | reverse complement strand
ATTCCAATGAACGGAAAAAAATTTTTCCTAAACCTCGCGGTGGAAGAGGCTAAAAAAGCCCTCCAAAGGGGGGAGGTTCCCGTGGGGTGCGTAATCACCTACGGGGGGAAGGTAGTAGCAAAAACCCACAACAGGGTTGAGGAATTAAAAGACCCCACCGCCCACGCGGAGATTTTGGCAATCCGCGAAGCGGCAAAGAAATTGGGGATAAAAAGCCTTAGGGAGTGCGAAATTTACGTTACCCTCGAGCCGTGCCCTATGTGCGCGGGGGCTATAGCCCTTTGCGGTTTTAAAAAGCTCTACTTTGGGGCTTACAACGAAAAGCACGGGGCGGTGGCGACCCGTTTCTTTATTGCGGAGGAGTACAAAATCCCTTGGGAAAAGGTCGAATGCCCCCCTTGCGGGGGGATTTTAAAGGACTTTTTTAGGAACTTAAGGGAGAAGCCTCCTGTAGAGGATTAGGTAGGTTAGGCTCCTCGTTACGTTCTCCGCTATCATAGCCCCCCAGGGGACGTAGGGGGTTTTAAACACCTTTAGGAGGAACATCGAGGGCAATATCCTTACGAGCCAAAAGTTCGAGATATTCACCACCAAGGGGATTTTTGTCTTTCCCATCCCTCTGATGGAACCCGCGAGTACGAAAATAACCGCCATAAGGGGTTGGGAAAGCGCTATTATCCAGAGGTAGTGGACGGTCCAATAGACCACCTCGGGGTCTTTTGTGAATACCTCCGCGAGGGGTTTGGAAAATACCGCTATTAAAACCCCCAAGAGGGACATAACCCCGATTGCCACTTTTAGGGTGATTTTTGTACCTTCCTTTACCCCGTAGGGGTTTTTTGCGCCGAAGTTTTGCCCCGCAACCGTGGTGGCGGCGAAGGAAAAAGCCATTCCCACAGTGAAGGAAACCGCTTCTATCCTAAGCCCTATCTGAAAGGCGGCGAGGACGGTAGCCCCGCACAGCGCCACCAGTCCAACGAACACGTTGTAGGAAAAAGACATTACCAGCCTTTCCACACCGGTCGGTAACCCTATTTTTAAAATCTCCAATGCCCCTTCGGGGGAAAGTTTTACCCCGCGGAGCGGGCTTACCCTTTTTTCCGAAATCAAAAAAGGAATGTAGACCAAAAGGGCAAAGCTCTCCGCCAAGGCGACCGCCCAGCCCGCCCCTTCGACGCCGAGCCTCGGAAATCCCAACTTCCCGTAAATGAGCAAAACGGCTAACCCTATGTTGGCGAAGGTTGTAAACAGGGTGGCGTAGAGGATTACCTTGGTTTTCCCGAGCCCGTTAAAGGTGGCGTTGATGGAGTTGGTAACGAACGCAAAGGGTAATAGTAGAAATATCGGTTCCAGGTATTGTTCCGCTATCTTTAGGACCCCTTCGGGGGTGGAAAAGAGCTTTAGAAAAAATTCCACAAAAGGTTTTCCGAAAATTGCCATCGGTAACGCGAAGAGGAAGGATAAAAGTATCCCCCAAAGGGTGTAGGTGTTAGCCCCCCTGTTGGCACCCACCGCTTGGGCGGTTAGGACGTTTACCCCCGTGTAGACGGTCGCCATGGTGGCGTAAACAAACCACAAAAGGGTCGATGCGAAACCCACCCCCGCAATGGCTTCCTTACCCAAGGGGGACACCAATAGGAGGGAAACGACGTTTTGAACCGTATAGAGGAGGTTGGAAAGTATTATGGGAAACGCCAAGCGGAGGATTTTTTTGACCACTTCCCCCTTTGGGGTACCCTCCTTTATTACCACCGTTTCTCGGTTCATAAAGTCTTAAAAGTCTCCCACTTGGGGAAAGAACGAAAATTTAAACCCTATGAGGTTTATCCACACCGATAAAGCTCCAAAACCGGTGGGACCTTATTCCCAAGCGGTCGAGGTGGGGAACTTTATATTTATCAGCGGACAAATAGCGATAAACC
>CAZNBH010000191.1:0-1941 GCA_964571355.1 uncultured Aquifex sp. | reverse complement strand
TTATGTGAAAAGTGGAATTTAAGTTCCTCTATTTGGGTTTGTGTTAACCTTCGGTGTCCTCTTTGGGGTTTTCCTTATTCTTAAATTAGAGATGAAGCTCGAGCATATAAGGAACTTTGCGATAATAGCGCACGTAGACCACGGGAAGTCCACTTTAGCCGATAGGCTTATCGAATACTGCGGGGCGGTTTCCAAAAGGGAACTTCAGGAGCAAATGCTCGACACCCTCGACATCGAAAGGGAAAGGGGTATAACGATAAAGCTCCAGGCGGTAAGGCTTTACTACCAAGCCGACGACGGGAAGACCTACGAGCTTCATATGATAGACACCCCGGGGCACGTCGATTTTTCCTACGAGGTTTCGAGGTCTTTGGCGGCTTGTGAGGGGGTTTTATTGCTCATAGATGCCACCCAGGGGATACAAGCTCAAACGATAGCCAACTTTTGGAAGGCTGTAGAGCAAGACCTCGTTATTATCCCGGTGATAAACAAGATAGACCTCCCCTCCGCCGATGTGGAGAGGGTAAAGGAGCAGATAGAGAACATTCTCGGTTTAGACCCCGATGAGGCTATTCTTGCCTCCGCCAAGGAGGGGATTGGTATAAAGGAAATCCTCGAGGCGATAGTTAAAAGAATTCCCCCACCGGAGGGAGACCCCAACAAACCTTTGAAGGCTCTTATTTTCGACTCCTATTATGACCCCTACAAAGGTGCCATAGCCTACGTGAGGATTTTCGACGGAAAGGTAAAAAGGGGAACGACCATAAGGCTTATGTCCACCGGTAAGGAGTTCGAAGTTACCGAGGTGGGAACTCAAACCCCCAAACAAACACCTTTAAAGGAACTCTCCGCCGGTGAGGTCGGATATATAGCCGCCTCTATTAAGGACGTTAAAGACATACGGGTAGGTGATACCGTTACCGATGCGGACAACCCCACCGACGAACCTATCCCCGGATTTAAACCCGCCAAGCCAATGGTGTTTGCGGGGCTTTATCCCGCCGATGACTACACCTACGAGGAGCTTAGGGATGCCCTCGAAAAGTATTCGATAAACGACGCCGCTTTGGTGTTTGAACCCGAAAGCTCCCCCGCCTTGGGATTGGGATTTAGGGCGGGCTTTTTGGGACTGCTCCATATGGAGATAGTTCAGGAAAGGCTCGAGAGGGAATACGGCGCAAGGCTCATAATCACCACCCCCAACGTCATCTATAGGGTGAAGAT
Organism: uncultured Aquifex sp.; assembly: GCA_964571355.1. Taxonomy (GTDB): domain Bacteria; phylum Aquificota; class Aquificia; order Aquificales; family QOAS01; genus QOAS01. The sequence goes on along the minus strand of CAZNBH010000191.1, from coordinate 717 downwards.
GAACGACGGGAGCTACAAGGAGATAAGAAACCCCGAGGAGTTACCCTCCCCCGATAAATATCAATGGATAGAAGAGCCTTGGGTTTTGGTCACGATAGTAACCCCCAAGGAGTATCTGGGTGCGGTAATGCAACTCTGCCAGGAAAAGAGGGGGATACAGAAAAAGTTCGAATTCTTAGACCCCAACACGGTGGTATTGGAATACGAAATGCCTTTGGCGGAAATCATTACCGATTTCCACGATAAGATTAAATCGGTCACCCGCGGATTTGCCTCCTACGATTACGAATTTTTGGGCTACAGAAAGGAAGACCTCGTAAAACTAAGGGTGTTTATAAACAACCAACCGGTGGATACCCTTTCGTTTATAGTTCACCGCGATAAAGCCTACAGGCGGGCAAGGCAAATAGTGGAAAAGCTCAAAGAGACCATCCCCCGTCAGCTCTTCGATATAAAGGTGCAGGCGGGTATAGGGAACAAGATAATAGCCTCCGAAAGGATACCGGCTTTAAGGGCGGACGTTACCGCCAAATGCTACGGCGGTGACGTAACCCGTAAGAAAAAGCTCCTCGAAAAGCAAAAGGAGGGTAAAAAGCGCTTGAAACAGTTCGGTAAGGTTCAGCTATCCCAGGAGGCTTTCCTCAGCGTTTTGAAGTTGGAGGATTAAGACCTTCCCCGCCTTCGGCGGGCTTTAGTTTTTTCTTTAAAAAATCCAAA
>CAZNBH010000190.1:0-1959 GCA_964571355.1 uncultured Aquifex sp. | reverse complement strand
TTAGTGGAATTGAAACCTTAAAGCGAAAATCCTCTAAACCGCAATTTGATACGGTTATTAAGTTATGCCCCTTTTGGTAAACGTTTACAATCCGTTTCCCTACGAAGGTCTTTTGTGCGCGTATTTAATCCAACAAAAGGAGCTCGAAAAGGCTTTGCCCCATTGTTGGGTATATTGGAGGAAAACAAAAAATTCCCTATTGTTGGAGGATTTGGCAACCCTTGCCTACGAGAGGAAAAACCAAAAACTTCTAAAACAACTTGCGGAGTTCGCAAAGGGTGTAAATTCCCCCGTGAGGGATTACATTCTCGCCCTTTATTACTACCTCGAGGGGGATAGTAGGTATGTTTCCCACCTAAGGAGGTTTCTCGAGGAAAACGAACCGCCGAGGGATGTTTTGGCTTCCCTCCTTTCGGTGGTTTTGAACTCCCAAGACCCAACCCTCCAATGGCTTTTTATGTATCGGTTCTATCAACTCGAGCCGTCGGAGGAAAAGCTCGAGCTCCTAAGGAGGTATCTCCTCTCCCTTGAACCCGACCAATTGGAGGATTTGAAAAAGACCATAGACGAGTTCCTCCGAAAGGGCGGGGATAAATTCCTCTACACCTCGGCGGTGGTCGTATATTCGAACCTCCTTAAGGGAGGTGAGGAGTCAAGATACCTCCCCGAGGCGGTGGAGATTGCCTACAAAGCCCTTAAGTGTTGCCCCAAAGACCCCCTCTTTGGGGTATTCGCCTATACAACCCTATCGGTGGCGTGGTATTCGGATGTAAAAATCCCCGAGGGGGACTTTTACCCCTACAACCTCTTAAGGGAACTTTCAAAACCCTTTATACCTTTGGGGGAGTTCGATAAGCTCCTCCAAGGGGTGGAAAAGCTCCCCGACCTCGTTCGGAACTTGGTTATCCCCGACTTCCTTTACAAGGAAATAACCTTCGGAAATATCCAACTCGCGGAAAAAATCCTAAAGGTTTCCCTTAAGAGGGGTATACCCCTAACCCCCCATTGGAGCGAAAGGCTCGTTCCCTACCTCTTGGAGAAATTCTCGACCCACCCCTCCAAACTGGATAGGGAACTATTCGAGGAATTCGCCCAAACCTACCCCGACGCCCCCGAAACCTATCTCCTAAAAGCCCTGATAAGCGTAAAGGAAGGGGACTTGGAAAGCGCCAAGCGATACCTCTCGAAGGTGAGACTTGAGGACTTTCCGAGCTATCTACTTTACCCCATCGGCTACTATACAGCCCTAAAGTTCTACCTGTTTGGCGGCGATATTAAAAAACTCCCCCCGCCTTTGGCGGGCTTTGTTTTAAGGGTTATTTACAACATAGACCCCGAAAGGGCAAAAAGGCTCGCCGAGGAGTATTTCGAAAATTGTCCAAAGGAGGAGGCATTTAGTGAGGTATTGGCGGCTTTTAAGTCCCAATGTTTGGAACTACCCGAACTTGTAGCCTCCATAGGGGTAAAATGCCACCCCGAAAACCCCTTCCTGTTGAACTTTTTGGGATACACCTACCTCTTGGAGGGGAAAAATGTAGACAAAGCCCTTCAAATGTTGGAAAAAGCCCATAAACTCGACCCCGATAGTCCCGATATACTCGACAGCCTCGGGTGGGCGTACTTCTTAAAGGGAGACCTCCAAAGGGCGGAAAAATACATAAAAGAGGCACTCCAAAGGGAACCCGAAGAGGTTGTTATCCTCTACCACTACGGGGAAGTCCTCTTAAAGGAAAACAAACCCTGCGAGGCTAAAAAGTACTTTAAAAAATCCCTCAAAGGGCTTTTAAAACTCCCCTCCGAACCCGAAAAGGGGATTTTGGAAAAGGTGAAAAAAGCCCTTGAGGAGGCTACCGAAAAGTGTTCCAAACCTTAAAGGGGTTTTTTTCCCCTTTGCGATTTAAACACTTTTTAAACCTTTGGAGGTTTCTAAATTAAAGGTAGTCCTGCAATGGGAGAGGT
>CAZNBH010000189.1:0-1975 GCA_964571355.1 uncultured Aquifex sp. | reverse complement strand
CGGGCTTCCAAACGAGTTCTCCGAGGTATGCGAGGTCATCGGGTTCATAACCGAACTGTGCTAGAACCCTTCCCGCCAAGGAAATATCTCTAACATCGATATCTATTCCGGCATCCTTTACAAAAGCTTTAACAATAGGTAGGAGGGAATAGCTCGCCAACTGGGGAGCCTCATCGGTTTTAGTCCAAGTAATGGTAGGTTTTGCCATTTTTTACCTCCAAAAGGTTTGGTTTTACTAATACCTATTTAAGTTTCTCGAAGATTAAACAAAATTGGAACTTTTTAAGTCTATGATAAAAATTAGCATGGACAAAAATAAGAAGGCTGCAGCCCTTCGATACAACGAGTTTTCCGACTCCGCTCCAAAAGTTGTTGCAAAGGGAAAAGGTTACATAGCGGAAAAGATAATAGAGATGGCAAAAAAGCACAATATCCCGATAGTGGAAGACCCCCTTTTGGTGGATAGCTTGATAAAGTTAGACCTCTACGAGGAGATACCGCCCCACCTTTACGAGGCGGTGGCAAAACTAATCGCCTATGTGATTAAATACGGGTACAAGGAGAAAAAGGATTAATCCTTTTCCTTTTTAAGTTCGTATTCGGGCTGATAACTTACGATGTGCTCTTTGAGAATCTTACACTTGGTGGTACCTTCGCATTTTAAAACCACGTAGGTGTCTTCGATTTTTTCAATTGTTCCCAAAATACCGGAGGATGTTACCACTTTGTCCCCTACCTTTAAACCCTCCAAAAATTTGCGGTGCTCCTCACGCCTCTTTTTTTCCGGTCTTATAAGCAGGAAGTAGAAAAGGGCTATAAAGATGGCGAAAAACAAAAGGTTGGTTATTAAAAATCCCGCTCCGCCTCCGTGCATATCTTCCTCCACAAAATTATTTCAACCTTTCGGCTACAAATAGGGTAATATCCCTCATCCTGTTGGAGTAGCCCCACTCGTTGTCATACCAGGCCACTATGTGCGCCAAGTTTCCGCCAACCACCTTGGTGAGCAACCCGTCCACTATGGAGGAGTAAGGGTTACCAACAATGTCTTGAGATACGAGGGGCTCCTCCACGTATTGGAGAATTCCTTTGAGTTCTCCTTCGGAAGCCTCTTTAAGGGCTTTGTTTATTTCTTCGGCGGAGGTTTCCTTTTCCAATACCACAACGAGGTCAATCATCGAGCCGTCGGGAACGGGAACCCTACGGGCTTCCGCTTCGAGTTTACCCTTTAGGGAAGGGATAACTTCGCCGGTAGCCTTAGCCGCACCGGTGGTGGTGGGAATTATGTTAACAGCCGCCGCCCTTGCCCTTCTTAAGTCTTTATGGGTTCCATCCAAAAGGCGTTGGTCCATGGTGTAGGCGTGGGTGGTGGTCATTACCCCCTTCACTATTCCGAACCTTTCGTTTATAACCTTTGCAACCGGTGCCAAGCAGTTGGTGGTGCAGGAGGCGTTGGACACGATGTGGTGATTTGCGGGGTCGTACTCCTCGTGATTTACCCCCAAAACTATGGTTTTGTCCACATTCTTACCCGGTGCGGAGATGATTACCTTTTTCGCACCGGCCTTTAAATGTTTTGCCGCCCCATCTCTTGTTCTGAACTTACCGGTGCATTCGAGGACTATATCGACCCCCAGCTCTTTCCAGGGGAGCTTTTCGGGGTCGGGTTCGCTGAGAACTTTTATTTCCTTTCCGTCCACCACCAAGGTATCGTTGCCTTTTACCGAAACCTCCCCCTCATAAACCCCGTGAACCGAATCGTATTTAAAAAGGTGGGCGCTGTTTTTCGCCCCCGCCAAGTCGTTGATGGCGACTATTTCTATTTCCTCCACCAAACGGGGGTCTACCATATTTCCAAAAACCACCTTGGGGGATTTCTTCAAAGCTTCAAAATAAGCCCTTAAAGTTCCCCTACCTATTCTACCGAAACCGTTTATAGCAACTTTTATAGCCATGCTGTAATAATTGTAGCTAC
>CAZNBH010000188.1:0-1977 GCA_964571355.1 uncultured Aquifex sp. | reverse complement strand
ATTTTTCCATAGAGGGGAATATTTTAGATTAGGCAGTGGAGGCGGTGGGATTCGAACCCACGACCTCCTGCATGCCATGCAGGCGCTCTCCCACTGAGCTACGCCCCCGCCTGCCTAAGGAAATAAATATAACACAAAAATCGGAAAAAGGGAAGTCTATTTATTACCCTCTTGTTGCCTTTGTAATGCTTTGTTCAAAAGATTGTAAACCCTCGAAACCCTTCTCGAAGCCTCTTGCTTGGTAATAACCCCTTTGCTCCAGGTGTGCATTATTATTTTTTGAACCTCGGGTAGGAAATTCTTAGCCTCTTCCAATCTACCTTCCTCTACCATTTTGCGGAACTTCTTAATGTAAGTCCTCATACGGGAGAGGTGATACCTGTTCCTCAATCTCCTCTTTATGTTCTGTCTTGCCGCTTTTTTTGCCGATTTAGTATTAGCCACCTCTGTACCTCCTTACCTTTGTTGTTATTGTTCGGAAACTATTTATTATACCATTCGAAGGACCAAAGAAAAAAAAGAACCCCTTGAGGGAACTCAATTTTCAATTATATCCCCGTAGAGGACGTAAACGGAGGCCTCTTTAACCTTAACGGGGACTATTTTGCCGAGGAGGTCTTTCCTATCGGTTTTAACCTCCACCCACTTGTTTTCGGAACTCCTACCTATAAGTTTTCCATCGCTATACCTCTCAAATAGGGGATAAACCACCCTTCCCACGTATTTTTTTGCCTCTTCGTTCATTATCCTCTTTTGGAGTTCGAGGAGGCGGTGCATTCTTTCTGTTTTCACATCGTCGGGAACTTGGTCGGGATATTCCGCCGCGGGGGTTCCCGGTCGGGGCGAGTATTTGAACGAGAATAGCTGTTCAAACCTCACCTTTTCTATTAAATCCAAGGTTTCCAAAAAGTCTTCCTCGGTTTCTCCGGGGAATCCCACTATAACGTCGGCGGATAGGGCTATATTGGGTTTTACCTCGCGGAGCTTTTCTATTTTTTCGAGGTATTCCTCCTTTGTATAGTAGCGGTGCATCAATTTGAGAATCCGATTGCTCCCGCTCTGAAAGGGCAAATGGAGTGCGTCGGCTATTTGAGGTATTTCCCCCATAGCTTTGATAACGTCGTCGGTCAAGTCGGTGGGATAGCCGGTGGTGAACCTTATCCTTTCAACCCCGTCTATTTCCGCGATTTTGTACAAGAGATAGCTAAAGGGAATGGGACTTTCAAAGTCCTTCCCCCACGCGGTAACATTTTGCCCCAGCAAGTGGATTTCTTTAACACCGTCCTTTACGAGGTCTTTTATCTCTTGGAGGATACTCCTTATAGGTCTGCTTCTCTCCTTACCCCTCGTTTGGGGAACTATGCAATAGGTGCAGTCCTTGTCGCATCCCTTCATTATGGTCACGAAAGCCCAATAGGGATTTTCCCTTATCGTGGGATATTCGAACATTTCCCACTCGTCCTTAGGGGGCTCTTCGAGGATTTCTATAGCCTTTTCACCCCTTTCCGCCCTTTCGAGCAATTGGGGTAGGTGGTGGATGTTGTAGGAGGAAAACATTATGTCTATAACACCGCCAGCCTTCCTATCGAGCTCTTCGCCCATCCTTTGGGCGAGGCATCCGCAAACCCCTATTTTTGCGTTGGGATTGATTTCTTTGACCTTTTTATACTCCCCTATGTGGGCTAAAACCTTGCGGTCCGGTTTTTCCCTTACGGTGCAGGTATTTAAAAGTATCAAATCGGCTTCCTTCCAGTCGTTTGTAAATTCATATCCCAAATTTTGGAGAATTCCTTTAATCCTCTCCGAGTCGTTTACGTTCATTTGACAACCGAAGGTTTTTATAAAAACCTTTTTCCTCTTTTGGTTGGCGCTTACTTTTTGTTCCTGTAAAAGTTTTTCCATACCAAATAGAAAACTTTAGCGGTTGGGAAAATCCCTACTATGTTCCCCTTTGGTTAAATTTTTAATCCCAACTAT
>CAZNBH010000187.1:0-1986 GCA_964571355.1 uncultured Aquifex sp. | reverse complement strand
GCGGGGTGGAGCAGCCTGGTAGCTCGCCGGGCTCATAACCCGGAGGTCGCGGGTTCAAATCCCGCCCCCGCAACCATTTTTTAAATCACCTCAATCTCCACCTCAAAAGGAATCCCCAAGCCGGTGGCTATACATTCCCCAATCCCCAAAAGGGGTAACCTTTTAATCAAACCCTCCGAGGAACGGGATAGATAGGTTTCCACCGCTTGGAGGTCGTTTTTATCGAGCAACTTAAACAAAAAATGGGTATTGGTTTGGGAGAGGATGTACTTGTTCACCTGGGCGGGTCGTTGGGCGACTATCCAAAGACCGAGGTTTAACTTTCGTCCTTCGGCGGCTATCTTTTCGAGCATCAAAAGGGCTAAATTGCCCCTTCCCGCCTCCGCATCGCCGAAGCCCCTTTCGGGTGCGAAGTTGTGGGCTTCCTCCACCACAACCACGGTCTTTTCCCCTTTTTTCCTCTTAAAGAATAGGTTTTTTAGGATTAACCCCGCAAGGTTTAGTTTGGTTTTCGTGTCCCAAATTTGGGAAAAGTCGAAGATTGTTATCCCTTTTTTGGGAATTCTTAGAACCCTTTCCACCTCTTGGGGCTGATTTTTCAAAACCCCTTCCCCGTATAGGAATGAGATTTCCCCCTTGAGGGTTTCTATTTCACTTCCCAATGGTGGGATTTCCCTTTTAGCCTCCTCCAAAATTTGTTCGAGGGATTTACCCTTACCCCTTGCGGTTGCGAGGAACTCCCTTGCCAAAAAGTCCTTTAAGAGTTTTGCCTCCTTGGTCGAACCCCTTAGGAGGTGGGAAAAGCCGAGAACCTCCAATAGGTTGGAGAAATCCTCCACCGCAAGGGGTAAAAGGGTGTTTTCGAATACCTCGGTTGTTACCACCTTACCGAATTCGTTCCCCAAAAGGGGTTTTAAAGCCTCCGAATACTCCCCTTGGGGGTCGAGGACTACAAAGGATACCCCGCAGGGGTTGTTTGCCGCCCTCGCCAAAACCCTTTGGGTAAAGTAACTCTTCCCGCTTCCCGTTATTCCCAAAACGGAAACGTGTCTGGTGTATACCTCCCCGAGGTCTAAGTTTATATCCACATCCCCCCACCTCCCCACCAAAACGGGGCATTCCATAGGTTTGCCGTAGGAGGTTCTCCCCGTAAGGGGCTTTATCCTTTCCCGATTTAACTTAAAAACCGATGCCCCGCTCCGCGGGGGAATTTTTGGAGATAAAAGCTTCCCGTTGTCCAAAACCCCGAGGGGCTTGAGCTCCCCAATCGAAAGGTTTACCCCCTCTTGGAAGAGTGCGAATAAAAAAGCCTTCCCCCAAAGGGTATAGTCCTCCTTAAACTCCAAAGGGGGAACTTTCTCAAAAAGCTTTTCCCGCAAAAGGTTGGTATTGAGATTTTCAACCTTTTCGAGGAGGGAGAAAATCCCCCCTTCCACCAGCAGGAAGGACCCTTCGGGTAATTCCTCAAAGAGGAGGGCTTTGAAGATTCCCGTTTCGGTTTTATCGATTAAAAACCCCACGAGGTCGGGGGAGATTTCTAGAGATTCCCCCTTTAGGGTTTGGTAGTAATCGAGCAGCTCTCCTATAGTTTTTTTCTCAGTGATCTTTAATACCGCCTCGCGGTTACCGTTGTTTAGAAGGTTTAACCCTTTGTCGGTCAAATTCGCCGAACCTACAAAGGCGGTTTTGCGGTCTATCAGGATAAACTTTGCGTGGAGCGAGGGGTGGAGTAAAACCTTCCCCCCTTTGGCTTTTACAACCTTTAAAACCTTTGGGGGAGTAATCTTTAAGTCTCCTACCGACCCCGCACGGATAACAAACTCGACCTTCACCCCTTGGGGGATGGCTGAGATAAGCTCAAAGACTAAATTCCCCTCCACCCAAGGGGAGACGAGAATAACCTCCTCCCGTGCGGAGGAAAGGGTTTTTAAAAGTTCCCTATACAGGTCGGAAGGGGGTACAAATTCCATTTAAAGGAAAGTTTAG
>CAZNBH010000186.1:0-1986 GCA_964571355.1 uncultured Aquifex sp. | reverse complement strand
TTTTTAAAGTATTTAAGACCCATAGTAAAATGTTAAGTTTAAGTAAATTTTTAATGGGAAAAATTAGATTTTGTCATAAAAGGGATAATTTTTCCAAAGCCTTCTGAAAAATTTGTTTATCCCCTTTGTATTTCAAAAGTTTAGATGCTTTGTCCAAGGGAAAAAAGCGGGCATCTTTAACCTCCCACGAGGGAACGGGTATTCCAGAAATGTATCTCATTAAAAAAAAGTAAACGGTTTTATAAATCCGAACCCCTCCCCACGTAAAGAAATAACTGATTTCCCCGAGATAGTCCACTATTTCCGCATCTATGTTGGTTTCTTCTTTAACCTCCCTTATAGCGGCTTCTTCTTTTGTTTCCCCTTTTTCTATATGCCCTTTTGGAAAAGTCCAAATGTTGGAAGGGTTTTTAATTAACAAAACCTCTTTTTTGTCCTTTATAACAACCCCCCCGGCGGAAAATTCACGTCTAAAGGGTAAGTCCCTTTTGGAGGTTTTTAATTGCATGCCATTAATAATCTATTTAACATCGGTCGGTAATATAATTCTTAAGCTTTAAGTTTAAAGCCCTAAGGAGGCACCGATGGCGAAATTAAACCTTAAAGATATAAAAAGAAAAATCCAAGGTCTTAAAAATACCAAAAGAATTACCAATGCTATGAAATTAATCGCCGCCGCCAAGCTAAAGAGCGCTTATGAGGCGGCGGAACTGGCCCGTCCTTATTCGGAAAAACTTTACGAAATTATTGGAAGGTTTAGCCAGCATATAGACCCCTCTATTCATCCCCTATTTGAAGTAAGACTTCAACCCAAGGCGGTCGATATTATTCTCATAACCGCCGATAGAGGTCTTTGCGGAGCTTTCAATTCCTCCATTATTAAGTACACCGAGAGAAAAATAGAAGAGCTCCAACAAAAGGGATTAAAAGTAAATCTCCACCTAATAGGGAGAAAAGGTGTTCAATATTTTGAGAAACACGCAAAGGATGCAAATATAATTACAAAATTCGACCACGTTTTTAGGAAAACTATAGATTTCACCGCTGTGAAAACCGTTTCGGAACAGGTAAAAGAGAGATTCCTAAAAGGGGAAACCGATAAAGTAATCCTTTTACACAACCAGTTAAGAACAAAAACCTCCTATTTTGTTCAAGAAAAGGTATTTCTTCCATTAGCGGAAATATTAGTTGAAGATACCTCTATGGGAAGCGAAACCGTTTATGAACTTGAGGTTAAAAATATCGAAAAATTTGTTGAAAATATCCTTCAAAGGTATTTGAACTTCCAGCTCTACAGGGCGATGTTGGAATCCAATGCGGCCGAGCAGGCAGCCCGTATGATGGCTATGGAAAACGCCACAAAAAACGCCGAAGATGCCATTAAAAAGTGGACACACCTCTATAACGTTGCACGTCAAGAAGCTATTACCAACGAACTAATCGACATAGTTAACGCGGTCGAAGCCCTCAAGCAGGTGGGTTAAAAATTAGCATAAATGTAAAATTTTCCCCTTTAACTAAACCTTTTGGAGGTTAAAAAACTATGGCAGAAAAGGAAACCTTGAAGGGAAAAATAGTTCAAGTTCTCGGTGCGGTTGTTGACGTCGAATTCGATACCGATAAACTCCCCCCCGTTAGGGACGCCCTAAAAACGATAAGAAAAGGTCTAGACGATAGGGGTAATTGGATAGAGGAAGAACTTTACTTAGAAGTAGCCCAGCATATAGGCGATAAAAGGGTAAGGTGCATTGTATTGGGACCTTCCGATGGTCTTGTTAGAGGACAAGAGGTGGAATGGTTGGGAGGACCTCTAAAAGTTCCTGTAGGACCCCCCACCTTGGGAAGGATTTTTAACGTTTTAGGTAAACCTATAGACGAAGCAGGACCCGTGGAGGCGGAAGAGTACTGGCCTATATTCAGACCAGCTCCCGCTTTAACCGAACAATCGACCGAATTCCAAATTTTGGAAACCGGTATTAAGGTAAT
>CAZNBH010000185.1:0-1991 GCA_964571355.1 uncultured Aquifex sp. | reverse complement strand
TTTACACTCGGAGACCCTTCGAGGTCGGCTATTGTTCTGCACACCTTTAGGAGTTTGAAATAGCTCCTCGCACTTAGGCGGAGCTTTTCCATTGCCTTCTCTATTAAACCTTTGGAGGTAGGTTCGAGATTTATAACACTTTGAAGTTCTTCATTGTTCAACTCCCCATTAAATTTGCCGTTGGGGTTTCTCTCCCTTTGGAGGTTTACCGCCTCCATTACCCTTTTACGGATTTTCTCGGAACTTTCCCCCTTTAGGTCCGATAGAAGCTCCTTATCCTCCACGGGGTTAACCCAAATCTTTAGGTCTATCCTCTCCCAAAGGGGGGAGGAGATTTTCTTTATGTATCTCCTTATTTGGGAGGGTTTGCAAACGCATTCCTTAAAGGGGTGTTTGTAATTTCCGCACGGGCAGGGGTTTAGGGCGGAAAGCCACAAAAACTTTGAGGGAAACTCGACCTTATACCCCGCGCGGGATATTAAAACCTTCCCGTCCTCCAAAGGTTGCCTCAAAACCTCCAACACCTTCCGGTTGAACTCGGGAAGCTCGTCGGTGAACAGTACCCCCCTGTGGGCTAACGATATTTCCCCGGGCATCGGGGTGGTGCCTCCCCCTATTATCGCCGTTTCCGAGGCGGTGTAGTGGGGACTTCTAAAGGGTCTTTCGGTGATAAGCCCGTCGGTTAAAAGACCGGCTACGCTGTAGATTTGGGAAACTTCAAGAATCTCCCACTCCTCCATAGGGGGCATTATCGAGGGAACCCTTTTTGCGAGCATCGATTTACCGCTTCCGGGTGTTCCAACCATCGCGGCGTGGTGGAAGCCTGCGACCGCTATCTCCAAAACCCTTTTGGCGAGCCTTTGACCTTTGACATCGGCAAAATCGGGTTTTGGTTGGTAAGTTCCCCTTTTGGGTACCCCCGAATAGTCGACCTTTTTTAGGTTACCCTTTGCAACCTCCTCCAAATTTGGTGCGGTGTATACCTCTATATCCTTTATAAGTTCGAGTTCTCCGGTGTTCCCTTGGGGGACAAAAAACTTTTTAAAACCCAACTTTCGGAGTCCCAATACCACCGTTAAAACACCCCTTACCGGTTTTATCTCCCCGTTTAGGGCTAGTTCTCCCAAAAAGACGACCTCCGAAAGGTTGCCGATATCTATCTGACCGGAAGAGCCGAGTATTCCGAGGGCAATGGGTAGGTCGTAGACGCTTCCCGTTTTTCTCCTATCGGAGGGGGAGAGGTTTACCGTAATCCTCCTCTGGGGAAAGGAGAAACCGCTGTTCTTTATGGCACTTCTCACCCTTTCCTTGGCCTCCTTCACGGCGGTATCCGCCAAGCCGACGATGTTGAAAAAGGGCAGTCCGGGGGATATATCGACCTGAACCTCCACGGGAAAGGTTTCCAATCCCAAGAAACCACCCGAGTATATTTTGACAAACATACCCGCAAAGGTATTCTATAGCCTTTTAAAAACCTTTTCGGGTTTGCAATTTTCAATTATCCAACCGAGGGATAAGATAATTTCCTTCGGTATGGGTGTCGGTAAGAAGATAAGGCTTTACAACGTTCTGAATCCCGAAACGGGAAAAACGATAATCGTTCCGATGGACCACGGGGTGAGCTCGGGTCCCATAGAGGGGTTGGAGAATATAAAGAGGGCGGTTGAAAGGGTGGCCGAAGGGGGTGCCGATGCAGTCGTTATCCACAAGGGGAACGTCCGCCTCGTTTTCGGAGAGGGGAGAAAAAATATAGGCTTGATAGTTCATATATCGGCTTCCACCGACTGGTCTCCGAGGAAGAACGATAAAGTCCTCGTGGGGGCGGTGGAAGAAGCCCTGAAACTCGGCGCCGATATGGTCTCCATCCACGTAAATATGGGTGCCGAGGGCGAGAGGGAGATGCTAAGGGACTTCGGAATTGTATCGAGGGCTTGCGAGGAGTGGCAAATCCCCCTATTGGCGATGATATACGGAAGGGGTCCCAAGATAGA
>CAZNBH010000184.1:0-2000 GCA_964571355.1 uncultured Aquifex sp. | reverse complement strand
GTGTAAGGTGGAATTCGATTTTTCCAAAATTTGGCTTTAAGGAAAATATCCTTTCCATGGAAAAAATAGCCATAGGTTCGGACCACGCGGGGTTTAGACTAAAAGAGTTCGTTAAAAAACTTCTACAGGAAAAGGGTTTCGAGGTTATAGACGTTGGAACTTACAGCGAGGAGAGATGCCACTATCCCGAATACGCCAAAAAGGTCGCCCAAATGGTTTCCAACGGGGAAGTTCCAAGGGGTATTTTGGTCTGCGGTAGCGGGATAGGTATGTCGATAGTGGCAAACAAGTTCAAAGGGGTAAGGGCAGCCCTTTGTCATAACATCTATTCGGCAAAGTTTTCGAGACTTCACAACGATAGCAACGTCCTTTGCCTCGGCGGAAGGGTGACCGGCGAAGACCTAACGAGGGAGATAGTGGAAACCTGGTTAAATACCCCCTTCGAGGGCGGTAGGCATTCGGAAAGGCTCGGCATCATATCCCAAATAGAGGAAGAAAACTTTAAAGGTTAATCCCCGCCGAAGGCGGGCGTAGTTTTTTCCCTTTATGAATCCAAAAGAGGTTGAAAGATTTATAGACACCGTAAGGACTTTTTACAAGGAAAGGGGCTATACCGAGGTTTTTACCCCCTACCTGCTCCCCTATCCCAATCTGGACGACAACGTTTTCCCCATCCCCTGCGAGGTTAGGGATTTATCCGACCGAGAAAGGGTAAGGTATCTCCACACCTCCCCCGAGTATTCGATGAAAAAGGTTTTAGCCCACTACGGGGGGGATATCTTTCAAATCTGTCACGTTTTTAGGAACAGGGAAGGGGGAAGGTTCCACGACTGGGAGTTTCTAATGCTCGAATACTACAAGGTGGGGAAGGATTACAACCACCTTATGGAGGAACTCTCCCAATTGCTACAAACCATTTTCGGGGAAAAAATAACCTACAAGGGTAAAACGATAGAGAACAAACCTAAAAGGGTTTCCCTAAAGGAGGCTTACCGCACCTATTTGGGTCTCGATTTGGAACTCCTCTTGGAGGATTTGGAGGGTTTTAAAAAACAACTCGAGGAGAGAAATATTTACTTCGAACCCGACGAGGATATGGAGACCTTGTTTTTTAGGACCTACGTGGAACTGGAAAAGTTTTTGGGTTTCGACGCCCCAACCTTTGTCTACGGTTTTCCCAAGCCCTTCGGGGCTCTGGCAAAATGCGGGGAAAAGTATTGCGAAAGGTTTGAGCTGTACATGTTTGGGATAGAACTTGCCAACGGCTACACCGAAATAAACGACCCCGAGGAGTTGGAAAAAAGGCTTACAGAAACCTCCAAGAGGTTAAACCTACCTATCGATAAACACTTTGTGGAAATCCATAAACTCTTACCACCGCTGTATAGCGGGGTGTCGGTAGGTTTGGACCGTTTAATGGTTATAAAGTTCGGTTTAAACTCCATAAGGGAGCTTTACTTCCGCAAATGGATTTTTGAACTTTAATAGACCCTTTTATGGAACTTGCCCTCTTTTTTATAACCTTTTTGTTCGCGATAATCGCGGGGATTACCGGTATAGGTATAGCGACTATTATCGTCCCCACCATGGTTTTCTTCGGTTTTGCCTTTCCCCTCGCAAAGGCTACAGCCCTATGGGTAAACGTCTCGATAATGTCCCTTACCGTTTGGAGGAAGCGGAAGGTTGTTAATTGGAAGTTGGCACTCCCTTTGGTGGTATCCTCCTTTTTAGTCGCCCCTTTGGGGGCAAAGGTTTCCTTTTTAATCCCCGAAAGGGTTCAGCTCCTGATATTGGCAACCTTTGTGGTTTTTTCGGGTATCTTGATACTGAAGTTAAAACCGAAACCCCGCTTTAGCGGGCTTACCCATTGGGGATTTGTAAAGTTGGGGGTTATTCTCGGGGCTTTTGCCGGCTTTCTGGGGGGTATGCTCGGCATAGGGGGGGGAATAATCGCCAACCCCGTTTTAATAATCCTCGGCTTTGACCCCCTAATGGTTTCG
>CAZNBH010000183.1:0-2024 GCA_964571355.1 uncultured Aquifex sp. | reverse complement strand
GTTTTACCAAAAGGGTAACCCCGTTGGGGAGGACCTCCTTTATAACCTCTCCCATAGGGGTTAAATTCTTAATGCTTTTTCCTCTTGAAGATGCCCAAATCGGGCGAGGGTTCTATCCCGAGGTAGGAGCAAACCCTGTTGACTATATCCGCCCAGTAGGGGGCTGCCACCGTTCCCCCGTATAGGAGATAGCGGCGGGGGGCTTTGGGCTCGTCCACCAAAACCAGAAGCACATACTTGGGGTCGGGGTAGGGGAAAAAGCCTATAAAGGAGGTGACGTAGCGGGTGCTCGAATATCGGCGGAGCTTTTTGTCGTAAACCTGAGCCGTTCCGGTTTTTCCCCCGACGATGTAGTAGTAGGGATTAGCCTTTTTACCCGTTCCCCTTACCACTATCTGCCTTAGGGTTTCCAGCAGCCATTTCCTCGTTTTCTCGTCGAAGAGGGGCTCGTCGTTGAGATATTGAGGTTTAAAGGTTTCCAAAACCTTTCCGTCCTCCCTTACCACCCTCTCTATTAGTTGGGGTTTGGGGGCATAGCCGGTAAGAAGGGCTGCGTAAGAGCTCACCAAATGCGCGGGGGTAAGCGCCAACCCCTGACCGAAGGCTATATAAAGGCGGTTTGCCGGGAGGTTGAGGTTGGGTATAAGCCCAGCCGTCGCCCCGGGAAAATCGACAATTTTCTTATTCCACTTCAGGAGGTTTATAAGCCAAAGCTCGTCCTCCTTGGTTAGGTTTCTCGCTATTTGAACGGTTCCAACATTGGAGGAGTGAACCAAAACATCCCTCACCGAAAGGTATTTATAGGGCAACCTTTCGGCGTCCCTAACAATGTGCCTTCCTATATAGGTTTTTCCGCCGTCTATGTAAACCTTGTCGGTTGGTTTTATCCTCCCCTTGTAGAGGGCAAGACCTACAAAGAAGGGCTTTATAACCGAACCCATTTCGAAGGTATCCATAAAGGCGGGGTTTCTGGAGCTCAAAAATTCTTGCCAGTTTCTAAAGGGACGGTTGGGGTTAAAGTCGGGATAAACCGCCAAGCCGAGAATTTTACCCGTGTAGGCGTTCATTAAAATTATTACGACCTTTTTGGGATGCCACCTTTCCACTATTTTTTCCTTTTCGTCCTCCAAAATGGCTTGAATGGTGTAATCGATGGTGAGGTAAACGTCGGCGGTTAGATTTTTTTCGAAGAGCCTATAAGCCGGTAGGTCTATCAGCTTTAAATACCTAGTCCCGTAGAGGTAGGGGATTTTTACGGGACCCCCGTAGAGGTATTTATCCTCCATCAGTTCAACGCCCGCCTTACCCCGGTTTAGGTAGTCCACGTATCCTACGGTGTTTGCCAAAAACCTACCGTGGGGGTAAATCCTTTTATTTGCGAAGTTTACACCGCTCCAATCGAGGACGTCCTGAATTTGACAAGCCCTTTTTAGGTAAAAGTTTGAGTAGGCATCCTTTTTTTGGCATATCTTTAAGACCTGTTCCCTCGAGTGGGGAATTCTCCCTATAGCCTTCCTAAAGTAGGAACGCTCCCTTTTCCACAACCTCCTCCTGACGGCTCTGAAGTGAAAGTACACCGAGCGTTTTATATCGAGATTTTTATCCTTCGGGTGGATAACCTTTAAAACCTCCACATAGCCCTTTTTGGAAAGGAGGGAGTTGTATATAACCCTCGAGGGAACGTTAAAAACCTTGTCAAAATTGTCGGCGTAAATTTTGATTTCTTCAGGTGTGAGCTTGTCGGTTAAAACGTAATAGACGTACTTGTCGACGGTTATAGCTACGGGAACGGCGTCGGCGGTGTATATTACCCCCCTCCAACCGGGGAGTTTTATATACCGAATATCGGAATACCTTTTTAAGAGTTCGGTAAAGTAGGAATCGTCCAAGAACACCTGGACCTGGAGGTATCTAACTATAAGTAGGATAAAGGCTATTAAAAACAAAAAATAGAGAAAAACAAACTTCCTCCTTTGCTTTGGTGTTTCCTTTTGGGACATTTAAAGGTTAATTCAACCCCAAAA
>CAZNBH010000182.1:0-2033 GCA_964571355.1 uncultured Aquifex sp. | reverse complement strand
CCGGTTAAATCCCAGCGATTGTTTAGAAGATATCCCCAACCCAACCAGAAAAGGGAATTTATTTTGTATTTTTCCCCTAAGGAGTTGTAATAACTTTCCAAAACATAGGGTTTTCCCCGATAGGAGAGTATAACCCCTTTTATATAGAACTTTAGGGGGTGCTTTAACCTCACCTTTTCCACAAAGGCAAGGGCTTTATCCCAATCCCCTTTTAGGAAGAGGTATTTCGCAATCGCCAAATAGCCCCAATCTCCAAAAATGCTTTTAAATAGAGGTTTATTTAGTTTATAAAACCGGTATACATAGGTTAACCCCTCCAAGGGGAGGCTTATAACTTTTTCAACCTTTACAAGGTTTTTAAAGTTCTCCACCTCGTGGGGATAAAGAACTTTCCAGGCAACCACCAAATCGGGAAAGGGTTTTCCCCTATCGAGGAAATCGTTTAAAAGGAAAACAAAAGCCTTTTTCCCCCTATCGGACTCTATGTTTAACCACATTACCAAGGCGAGGAGAGCGTTGTACTCCTTTTTCCAATAGAAGTGCTTCTTAAAATCCCCTAGAGAGGGTATAAGTAAAATAGCCTCTTGAAGGTAGGGGTTGACTTGCAATCCACCGAATTTGGTAAGACCAAAAAAGTAATCGTTAGCCTCCCTATAGTAACCCAATTTAGCTGTTACTATGAAAAACCTAAACAGAGTATTTTTTACAAACAACGGGTGTTTTACTTGGGTTAGTGCCAGTTTATAAAAGTAATAGGCTTTTTTTAAATCACCCAAACCTTCCAACGCCTTTCCCATAAAGAAATTCGCCTGTCCTTCCGAAAGAAAACTTTTGTCCAAGTTGTAGGATTCCTTTAAGTATTTGTAGGCTTTACGATAATCTCCTTTTAGGAGATAGTAAAAGCCCCATTCGAATTCGTAAAGGGCTTTCGAAAGAAAATCAAGCCCTTCGGGGTTAACCCTTTTCAAAAGGGTTTTAATAAAGTCTATGTTGTAATAGGGACGTAATTCGTTGTAGTAAGCCATTTCGGTCGCGTAAATGATGTTTAAAAAGCGCCTCGGTGTGGGCTTTCTCCTATAGGCTTCTACAAAGAAAATAACCGCCCTGCGGTATTGGAAAAGTAAGGTGTAAAGTCTTCCAAGGACATCGTAATAAACATCTTCGAAATGCCGATTATTTCTAAAATAAGCCCAGTAAAGGTTTAAACCTCCTATATCCTCGAGGATTTTTGAAAATTGACCCTCCTTATAGTGGAGATATCCCGATGCCTCCCAATAGAGGAGATAAGCTACTTCCTTTGTTTCCCACGTTGTGGCCTTTTTATAAACCCTTTCCGCCAAAAGTTTTGCACCTAAAAAGTCTTTAACCTCTATTTGGTGCTGGATTTTTTTCAAAATTTCCTCTGCGGGGTTTTGAAGGGAATAGGAACTATAAAAGAGACCTAAAGTTAAGATTCCTATTAAGGTTAGTATCGGAAGTTTTAGTAACCTTTTCGGCATTTTTATGTTTATTATTACCATCTTCGGAACTTTGCCTACCGTTAAAGCCTTTACCGCTACCGCCGGAGGTGTAAATGGCTATTGCCGCTTTGGAGAAACCCAAATTAGCCACCTGTTGGGCTACGGTTTGCAGGTTTTGAATTAGGAGGTTTACCGTTTGACTTTCCCCGCTTATTTTGGCGTAAAAGTTATCCCTCACCACACGGATTTTTAGAACTAAGTTTTCCTCCAAAGGGATTTTTATCTGGAAAGACCTTATGGGGGTCTGGTAATCAACCCTTCTAACCCCCCTTAAGTTCTCCGTAGCTTTAACCTTACCTTCCGTTAGCGGTATAAAGCCCTTGAATTCCCCCGAAAGGGTTTGGGTAGAAAGATTTTTATCCTTTTTGGGAGTACCATTTTTTACTATAAACCTTTGGAGTTTACGGTTATTAAAGCTACCGTAGAGGTTTAAAGCTTTATTTTTCAAAGCTCCCCCACTTTGGGACGATATCGGCAAATGGTTAACCCCTATAGGGAAAAGGATATTATCAA
>CAZNBH010000181.1:0-2053 GCA_964571355.1 uncultured Aquifex sp. | reverse complement strand
TCTATTACCAACAAGACCTTTTTTGGCAAAAATGGTTCTCTATGAAGGTAACCGCCATAGGTGGGGGGACGGGGCTCTCCTCCCTTTTGAGGGGTTTAAAGCGTCTGGTAAAGGAAGGTGTTATTACCGAACTGAACGCCGTTGTAACCGTAGCCGACAGCGGGGGGTCGACCGGAAGGCTTAGAAAGGATTACAACATCCCCGCCCCCGGAGATATAAGGAACTGCATTGTAGCCCTCGCCGAAACCGAGGAGCTCTTAAAAAACCTTTTTCAATACCGCTTTGAGGATGGGGAGTTAAAAGGTCACGCCTTCGGGAACATATTTTTAACCGCCCTCACCAAGGTGACGGGAAACTTTTTGGACGCGGTGAGGTATTCGTGCCAAATTTTGAACACCCTCGGGGAGATTTTGCCATCCACCGTCGATAACGTCCATCTGGTGGCGGAGTTTGGGGACGGAACGGTCGTAAAAGGGGAGGACGCCATCCCCAAATACGCCAAGGAGAAAAAGCAAAAGATAAGAAAAATTTGGCTCGAACCCGCCGACGTTAAAGCTCCCATCGATACGGTCGAGGCTATCCTAAACGCCGACTATATAATAGTGGGACCGGGTAGCTTTTATACGAGTATAATCCCCAACTTCCTTATAAGGGATATCAGGGAGGCTTACAAAAAGTCGAGGGCTAAAAAAATCTTTATCGTCAACGCCATGACCCAACCGGGGGAGACCGACGGGTTTACCGCCTTTGACCACGTTCAGAGGTTTGTCGAAATAACGGGACTCGATTACCCCCACGTGGCGATAGTGAACACCCGCATGCCCTACCACCGCCTCCTCGTGAGGTATTTGAAGGAAAACCAAGAACCGGTCGTCCCCGACGTTGCAGAATTCGCAAAGCACAACATCCAGGTTTTTGCCGAAGACCTAATAGGTGAGGACAACAACTTTATAAAGCACGACCCCGAAAAGGTTGCCGAACTCCTGAAGAGGATTTTCACCGAACTATCGCTGGTCAAGGTTTGAAGACCTCCAAGAGTTCTTCCATCCTTGTTCCCCTTGAACCTTTGAGCAGGTAAACCGTCCCCCTTTGGGGATGCCTCTTTTTCAAGACTTCCTTTAGGAGGTTTTTATCGGTGAAATGGAAACACCTCTTGGTGGTAATCCCTTCGCAGGTGTACCTTGTGAGGTCTCCGTAAAGGTATACCTCCTCCAAGGGGAGGGTGTTTATAAACCTACCGAGCTCCCGGTGGAGCTCTATCTCCTCCTTTCCCAATTCGAGCATATCGCCCAAAATCGCCACCCTTTTGGTGTAGCCTTCGACCTCTACGAGGGTTTCCAAGGCGAGTTTTACCGAAAGGGGATTGGCGTTGTAGGTGTCGTCTATTACCAAAAATCCTTCCCCCAAAAGGGGTTGCATTCGCCCCCTTTCCCCCCTAAAGGTGGAAAAAGCGTCCAAAAACCCTTCGGGGTTAAGACCGAGGAGCTTTAACACCTCGAGGGATATTTCCACCGAACGGACCACCCCTATTCCGAGGAGGGGAACCACTACCCTAAAGCGGTCTATTTCTATCTCGGTTTTCCCCTCGCGGGTAAAGCGGTACTTCAAAATACCTTTAAAGGTTCGGTATTCCTTTCCCACCAGCAGGGAGCGATATCTGTCGAAGACCTCTTGGGGGAGAACCGCCTTTTTTACCCACCTGGGGATTAGGATTTCTCCCTTTGCACAGAGGAGGTTTTCGAAGTTTTTAAACCCCTCGAGGTGGGCCTTTCCCACCGAGGTAATTACCCCGAAGGTCGGTTTTAGGATTTCGGTTAACCCCTTGAGGTTTCCCCTCTCGGAAGCCCCCAGTTCGAAAATCCAATAATCGGCTTCGGGGTCGGCGTTGGCGAGGGCTAAGGGCAACCCTATTTGGGAGTTCAAATTTTTGGGGCTTTTGTAAACCCTAAAGCGGGAACCGAGCAAGTGGGCTAAGAGCTCCTTGGTTGTTGTCTTTCCCGCGGTTCCCGTTATCGCTATTATCTCCTTTCCTTTGAATTCCCCCCGCCGGAGG
>CAZNBH010000180.1:0-2062 GCA_964571355.1 uncultured Aquifex sp. | reverse complement strand
GTAAAGCTTTCCAGGGAGGGTAAAATTACCATTCCCCCCGAATATAGGAAACTTCTCGGAACCGATATTGTAGAAATCTCTTACGAGGACGGTAAGGTTGTACTAAAACCCATTAAAAGTTTGGGTGGAGTCCTTTCTAAATTTGCCTTGAAGGGAAAATCGGTTGATGAAATTCAAAAACTCGAAAAGGAGGCTATTGAAAGTGGATTTACAGAGCGGGAAAACTGAATAGAAAATTGCAAAATTTGGGTTGCAAATAATTTATTATCCACTTAGGGAAAAAGTATAAAGTCGTTTCCTTTGATAGGAAACTCAATAAATGTTTAAGTTCCCTATGGAGTTACTAAAAATCGAAAACTTTTTCCCCGTAAAGGTCTTAAAAAAACTAAACCGATTTGTGGTATTGGTGGAAAGGAACGGAAAGGTTTTAAGAGCCCACAATACCAACACCGGGAGGTTAAAGGAGTTCCTCGTAAGGGGAAAAGTCGCCTATTGCAAACCCCACAGGGGTAAAAAGACCGATTGCCGACTTTTTGCGGTGGAGGATTTAAACCACCTCGGTGCGGTTATAGATACCTCCCTCCAAATGGAGGCTTTTGAAATAGCCTTCCAAAGGGGGTTAATACCTTGGCTTAGTCCCCAAAGGTGGGTTTTAAAAAGGAAAAACGCCCCCCTGGGGGGAAACTCCCTAATAGACTACCTCTTTGAGGACAAAGTCTCCCGAAGGGCTTTTTACCTGGAGGTAAAGAGTGCGGCGATGAGGTCTCCCGAAAATTTTGGCATGTATCCCGACTGCCCCACCGAGCGGGGTCGAAAACACATAAGGGAACTTATAGAGATAAGACCCAACGGGGGAATTTTGTTCATCTGCGCCCTTCCAAGGGTTAAAGGTTTTAAACCCTACTGCGAAGGTGACCCCGAAATTTGCAACCTCCTAAGGGAAGCTAAGAATTTGGGAGTCCCCATGAGGGCTATATCGATGCATTTCGACCCCAAAAGGGGGGCGATAATCTTGGAAAACCCCGACCTAAGGGTTGTGATAGATTAGTTTCCCGAGAATGGACAGGATAGACATAGTAAGCCTCGACTTCAACAGGATAGATAAAACAAAAATAACCAAAAAAGGTGTTGCAAAAGAATTCGAATCGTTCCTATTGGAGGAATTTTTAAAGGAGGCTTTTAAACCCCTTTTGGAAGAAAAGAGCTTTACCCAAAAGATGTATTGGGATACCTTTCTGACCACCTTATCGGAAAAAATCGCCGATGCCGACCCCTTGAGGTTCCAAAAGATGTTTTCCGCCTACCTTAAAAATAAGGAAAAATGAGGATACTGCTGATTTCCGACATTCACGCCAACCTCCCCGCCCTCGAGGCGGTTTTAAAGGAGGCTAAAAAAATAGGCTACGACCAAGTCTGGTGTGCGGGCGATATAGTCGGTTACTACCCCTGGGCTAACGAGGTTACGGAGTGGGTAAGGGAAAATGCCCATCGCTGCGCGATGGGAAACCACGATGCGGTTGTCGCCGGCTTGGTAGACCCCACCTATTTTTCCTCCCACGCCTACACCGCCATAGTTTGGACTTTGGAAAACCTAACGGAGGAAAATAAAAGGTTCATCTCCCAACTCCCGTTGGTGGAAAAAATGGGAAACCTCTGTTTGGTTCACGATACCCCTTTAAGACCCCTCTCGATGGAATACATCCTATACCCCGAACAGGCTTGGGAGGTATTTCAACAAACCCCCTATTGGTTGACCGTTTACGGACATACCCACATACCGGTTTTATATACCTATACCGGTGAGGGGTTAAAGGTCAACTACTCCCCCGACGGGGTCTTTTTAAAGGAAAACTACCGCTATTTGGTAAACCCCGGAAGTGTGGGACAACCGAGGGACGGAATACCCTTAGCCTCCTTCCTAATATGGGATACCGAAAAGAACCTTCTAATCCACAAAAGGGTCGACTTCGATAAAGAAAAAGTCCTCCAGGGGTTAAAGGAAAAAGGTCTCCCCTTGGAGTTGGGTTATAGACTCCTCAAGGGGGTTTAAAAGTTTTTCCAA
>CAZNBH010000179.1:0-2069 GCA_964571355.1 uncultured Aquifex sp. | reverse complement strand
TCTATCCCCCTTTAGGTTGTTGAGAAATTCCGAAACCCCCTTTAGTTGTTCGGAGACCTTTACATATTCCACGTCGGGAAAAAAGTTTTCATTTACCCAACGGAGGAACTCCAAATAACTTTCGTCACCCTTTGAGGGAACTATATAGACCGTTTTAGACCCGTTTACGATTAAATCCAAAGCTATAAGGGCAAAGGTGTACCCTACAGGGGCTTTTGTTATATGCTCCCCCATCGCATGGAGGGTTTTTTCGGCATAGTTTTCCCATTCGGGTTTTCCTAAAATCCTTCCAAACCTCAAAAGGGTATAAGCCGCTACCGAATTCCCCGAGGGGATAGCCCCGTCGTAAAACTCCTTTTTCCGTAGGGGGATATCCTTTTCATAATCCGGTGTTAGGAAAAATCCACCTACAGTTTTATCCCAAAAGTGGTTTATAAGGTATTCAACTATTTTGGGAACGGGCTTTAAGTACCTCTCCTCCAAAGTGGCTTCGTAAAGCTCGAAAAGACCCCATAGCAAATAGGCGTAGTCGTCCAGCGTTCCCTCGAACTTGACCTCACCATCGGCGTAGCGGTGGAGCACCTTCCCCGAAGGGCTTACCATTTTTTCCAGGAGAAAATCGGCCGCCCTTTTGGCGGTATTTATCCAATCCCTGCGGTCGAATGAACGCCCCGCGTAAGCTAGAGCCGCTATAACGAGACCGTTCCAATCGGTGAGGATTTTCCTATCGGTGGATGGTTTTGTCCTTTTTTCCCTAACCTCGAAGAGTTTACCTTTTATCGTTTTTAAAATACCCTTAAGGGTTTTTTCATCTATACCGAGTTCCTCGGAAAGTTCCGATATTTCCTTTTCCATGTGGAGAATATTCCGTCCCGTTTTCCTTCCGGTGGCTTCCTCGTAATAGTTTCCTTCCTCTTCGAGGTTAAAGACCTTTTGCGCGACTTCGAACTCTTTTGGGGAAAGGATTTGTTTTAACTCCTCCACCCTCCAGGTGTAATATTTGCCCTCTTCCCCCTCGCTGTCGGCATCTTGAGAGGAGTAAAAACCCCCTTCGGGTGATAGCAATTCCCTTTCCAAGTATTGGACTATTTCTTCAACAACCTCCTTGTAGAGGTCTTTTTTTAGGAGTTTGTATCCATCTGTGTAGGCAAAAATCAACATACCTTGGTCGTAGAGCATCTTTTCAAAGTGGGGTAAGAGCCAATAGCGGTCGGTAGAGTAACGGTGAAATCCTCCCCCTATATGGTCCCTAATACCCCCCAACGCCATACGGGTTAGGGTTTTTTCCAACATAAATAGCCCTTCGGGGTTTTTATAGCGATAAAAATACCTCGCCAAAAACATTAACTTGTGAGGGGTTGGAAACTTGGGAGCTTCGCCAAATCCTCCGTAAACCTCATCGAAA
Organism: uncultured Aquifex sp.; assembly: GCA_964571355.1. Lineage (GTDB taxonomy): Bacteria > Aquificota > Aquificia > Aquificales > QOAS01 > QOAS01. The sequence goes on along the minus strand of CAZNBH010000179.1, from coordinate 664 downwards.
AGAGCCCTTAACCCTTCAAAAGCCGTGTGCAGGATATTTGCGTCCAACTTTACGGAAGAAGAGATGCGATAGTCCCTTTTACTATTCAAAGCCTCCAATATTTTTTCCGCCGACTTTAAAAGTTTTTCCCTATCCTTTTGCCAGAGTTCCGCTATGTAAAGCAGAATGTCCTTTAGTCCCGGTCTCCCCCATCGGCTCTCCTTGGGAAAATAGGTTCCTACAAAGAAAGGTTTTTTATCGGGGGTGGCAAAAACGGTTAAAGGCCAACCGCCATGCCCGTTTAAGGCTATACAGGCGTCCATATAGAAGGCGTCCACATCGGGTCTTTCCTCCCTATCCACCTTAATGGGAACAAAATACTGGTTTAGGATTTGTGCTATTTCGGGGTCTTCAAAACTTTCCTTTTCCATTACGTGGCACCAGTGGCAAGAGGAGTAACCTATGGAGATAAATAAAGGTTTATCCTCCTTTTGTGCCTTTTCGAAAGCCTCTTCCCCCCAAGGGTACCAATCAACGGGGTTATGCGCGTGTTGTTTCAAATAAAGGCTTTTCTCCCTTATAAGTCTGTTGGGTTTCTTATCCATTAAAGGGTAGGCTAAACCGAACCCACAAAGGGAAAAACTGTTAGCTCTCAGATGGTCTCAATCGCCGAAAAAAAGAGATA
>CAZNBH010000178.1:0-2082 GCA_964571355.1 uncultured Aquifex sp. | reverse complement strand
TTCGTTAACAAACGATATTTTCATCGCGAGGAAGGTGTTGCTCGCGTACTTTATCAGTTCGGCACTTTCCCAATCGGTTACCACGAAGGGAACACCCTTTTCCTTAAAGTACCTGTAAACGGAGAGCATTTTTTCCCTTACCCATTGAGGGTGACCTTCTCCAAAACCCAAAACGACCCTTTCGGGGTTAAAAAAGTCCTCTACCGCTATCCCTTCACGCAAAAATTCGGGGTTGGAAACGGCAAAACCTTTATCCCCCAAAATTTGTTGAACCTTTCGGTTCGTTCCAACCGGAACGGTGGATTTTAAAACCACTATCTCCTTACCGTTTAGTAGTGGCTTTATACTCTCCACCGCGGAAAAAACGAAGTTCAAATTAGCCTTACCTTTTTCGTCCTGCGGAGTTCCAACGCACACGAAAAAGATTTCGCACCCCTTTAGGTCTTCAACCCTATCGGTGAAGGTTAACCTCGAAAGGTTTTTCTTTAAAAGTCCTTCCAAACCCCTTTCGTAAATGGGAGGGATTCCCTTTTTTAGTTTTTCTATTTTGGTTTTGTCTATATCGTAAACCCTTACGGGGAAACCGAGCTCCGCCAAACCCACCGCCTGGATTAAACCGACGTATCCCGCACCTATAACCCCTATCTCCATAGCAGTTTTTCTATTCTCCCCCTTTGGGGTAAAAATTTCTTAGATGCAACTTAATTGGAAAGCTTCAAAACCCCTCACCTTGGGGGTCGAATGGGAGCTCCAAATCCTCGATAGGGAAACACTAAAACCGAAAGACCTCTTTTCGGAGATATACGAGGAAATACCCCTCCAGTTCCAGCCGATGGTCCACAAAGAGGTTTACCAATCGATGTTGGAAATAGTAACCCCACCCCTTGAGGACGAGGAGAAAGTAATAGACCTATTGAGGGATATCCTCGATAGCTTTAAACCTTCGGCGGTAAAGAGGGGTTTCCACCTAACCGCCTTGGGAACGCTGTTTTTGAAAAACGAAAATCCACCGAAGATAAACATCTCCAAACGTTACAAGCTCTTTTCCGAGGAGTTTCAGGAGATTTTAAAGGATTTTTACATCTACGGGATACATATACACGTAGGATTTCCCGACGAGGATTGGGCTATAAGGGCTTACAACAACCTATTAAAATTTGCCCCAATACTATTGGCGTTTTCGGCAAATTCGGTTTTCTACATGGGAAAGAATACCGGAATCCACTCTTATAGGATGGTTTTGTTCGAAAGATTACCCCGTGCGGGTCTGCCGAGACCTTTTAAAACCTTTGAAGGTTTCAAGGAAACCGCGGAGAAACTCCTAAAAGGGGGTGTAATAGAAACCCTTAAAGACCTCTGGTGGCATGTAAGACCCCGTCCCGACCTCGGAACGGTGGAGATAAGGGTTTTCGACAGCTTTTGGGACTTGGAAAAACTCCTGTTCCTCTTGAGGTTGATAAAGGCTATAGCCCTTTACTCGGAAATCTACGGCGAAAAATTACCACCGCAGGAAATTTTAAACCAAAACTGGTGGTGGGCTAAGAGGTATTCGCTCGACGCAGATTTTATAGACGAAAGTGGTCGCAAAGCTCTAAAGCAGGTTATCTACGACCTCATTTACAAGCTCGAACACTTAGGCATTTTAAAAAAGCTCGGTTACAGAGCCAAAGACTTTACGAAATTTGTTAAGAGACCGTCGACCGCCAAGGATATAGTCCTAAAGGCAAAAGCTTTGGGAATGGAAAGGGTTATAAAGCTTCACTCCCCCGTTTAATCGACTACAACTTTGTTTCTTCCCGTTTGTTTTGCCTTGTAAAGCCTTTTATCGGCTATAAGAAAGAGTTCGTCGAACGAATAAGTCCCCTCCGCCTGGGTGCAGGCCACCCCTATGCTGGCGGTAACCCTTACCTCCTCCCCGTTGGGGAGCTGAACCTTTTTGCTCTCGATATTTTTCCTAATCCTCTCCGCCACATCCTTAACTTTTTCGGTAGGAACACCGTTTAGAACCACGAGAAACTCCTCCCCTCCCCAACGGATTACCACGTCATCGTTCCTGATACTGTTCCTTATAGCCTTTACAAC
>CAZNBH010000177.1:0-2120 GCA_964571355.1 uncultured Aquifex sp. | reverse complement strand
ATTGCCGACCGTTGGGTGGGATTTGAACTTTCGAGACTACTGCAGGAACACTTCAAAAAACCCTGGCTCTCGGCGGGTAGGGTTCAAACTCCCGTCCTCGGGTGGGTGATAGAGAGGGATAAACTTTACAGAACCAAAAAGGGAGCGGTTTACGTATACCTCCCCACCGAGGAGGGTAAGAGGAGGGTTTCCCTCGTTTGGGAATTCGAGGATAAAAAACTCGCAAAGGATTTCTTTAAAAACCTATCCGCCGTAGAGGTGAAGGTTTTGGAAAAACGGGAAGAGGAGAAAAAACCCGCACCTCCCTACACCACCGACGCGATGCTAAAGGATGCCTCCGAAAAGCTCCGCTTTAGCGCAAGCAAAACTATGCAATTGGCGCAGGAGCTGTTCGAAATGGGGCTTTGCGTTACGGGCGACACCGAGGTAGTCCTAAAGGACGGACAAATAAAACCCATCGAGGAAATCGTCGAAAGGAGCCAAGAGAGGGAACTAATAGCCTTTAAGGACCAATCGGTGGAGGTTTGCTGCGCTAACGCCGAAAGATTTTGGAAAATCCCCTACAAAGGGCTTTTAAAAGTTATAAAACTCTCCAACGGTCTGGAAATAAGAACGACCCCCGACCACGGCCTTTTTGTCTATCGGAAAGGAAAATTCGGATGGGTAAGCGCAAAGAATATACAAAAAGGCGACTATTTGGCAGTGCCCTTCGGGTATAGAAATACCGAAGGGAGGGAAATCGGTTTACTGGAACTGTTGTTGGAACTAAACATTACCGACGTTACCCTCCAATTCAAGGATTGGAGCGAATTGTTCGCCCAAAAGGTGGAACCGATAATAAGGAAAACCGTTAAGAGTTCCGTTAAATACAAGTACCTAAAAAGGGAAATAGTTCCCTTAAAGGTTCTCCTCGAAGGTGGGCTTACCAAGGATGAAATCCTATCGTTGGAAAGGGATATAGTAGCCGTTTACCACCAAAGGGCTTCTTCCAAACCCATACCCCTGTTTAGGTTGGACGAAAGATTTTGGTACTTCGTAGGTTTGGTTCTGGGGGATGGTTCGCTAAGCAACCCCGCAAAGGTTACAATAGCGCAAACTCCCACCAAAAAGGTTAAAGAGTTCTTGGAGAACCTATTCCCGTTCCTGAAAATTTCCGAACAATCCAACGGAAGCGTTGTTTTGTACTCCTCCCTCTTAAGGGAAATCCTCAAAAGGCTCGGCACTCGGGAGGGGAAATTACACCCCCTAATCTTCACATTAAAGGAGGACTATATAAACGCCCTTATAGCGGGATATTTCGACACCGATGGAACGGCTTCCTTGATGTTTGACAAAAAGGTTAAGAAACCGAGCCTAAGGGTTGCCATAACCTCAAAAAGGGGGGATGTTTTAAGAAAACTCCACATTTATCTGAACTCGATAGGAATTTTAACCACCATTAGGGGAAGCAAAAATAGAACCGCAAAGGACTTAATCTTTTCCAATTTGACCATAGATAGGTTCGCGGAAAAGATAGGAAAACACCTAAGGATAAGGAAAGAACAATTCCAAGAGGCGTTAAAGGAATACAGAAAACACCACAAAAAGGTATTTGAGGAGGATATCTTACCATTTGCGGATTTGGTGAAAGCTCTAAGTTTCCCCAAGGGGGTTAAAAACAAGCTTTTAACCGAAAAAGGTATAGATGTATGGAACTACCTAAGGGAGAACGGTAGGAACGGGATTTCCCGTAGTAGGTTGAAGAAAATCGTGGAAACCTTAAAGGTTTACGGAAAAGACGAGCTCCTCCAATGGTTGGAACACCTAACCGTCCAACCCCTTACCTGGATAAAGGTTGAAAAGGTTGAGGAAGAACCCTTCGAGGGATATCTATACGACTTTACAACCTCGGAAGGTTCCTTTATAGCAAACGGTATTGTTTCCCATAACTGTACCTACCACCGAACCGACTCTACTCGTGTCTCCGACGTAGGTATATCCATAGCCCGCGAATATATAGACGAAAACTTTGGGAACGAGTACTTTTACCCCCGCCATTGGGGTGAGGGAGGTGCCCACGAGTGTATAAGACCCACCCACCCGTGGGACGTGGAAGAGCTCCGCTCGATGATGTTGGCGGG
>CAZNBH010000176.1:0-2145 GCA_964571355.1 uncultured Aquifex sp. | reverse complement strand
CCTTTGGGATTGGCAACCTTGTCGCCGGCGGACTTTATAACGTCGGGACCTTCGAAGTAGGGCATAAGCATCGTTAGCTTACTTTCCACCTGATAGGTTTTAATCTCGTTTCCGTCGATATCGCAAACCGCAAACTCGACGTAATCCTTTCCAACCTTTTTAACCTTGGCGTTGGCGTAGGTCCATATCGACTTTTCCATGGTGATATCCTCGAGATACCTCTTGGAGGGACCTATACCCCCGAGACCGGCGTATCCCAAGTAAGGTTCGGAGGTTACTATGGTCATTTCTACCTTGTGGCGGATGTGCTCCTTCCTCATACGGTAGTCGACCATAAAGGCGAACTCGTATAGGGGTCCAAAACAGGAGGTTCCCGGTATAGAACCGACCACAACGGGTCCCGGATTTTCTATTAACCTATGGATAGCCTCCCTCGTTTCGAGGGCGTGGTCGAGGGTACAAATGGAATAGACCTTAGCCCCTTCTTCTATCTCTACAGTAGGTTCCCAGTTTAGGGTTGGTCCGGTGGCGAAAACGAGATAGTCGTATTCGACAACCTGCCCGTTGGCAAGCTTTACCTTTTGGGCGTCGGGGTCTACTTCTTCCGCCTTAGAGTTTATAAATTCGATATTTCTCTTGGGTAGGATTTGTGCCAGGTTTGCCTGAATCCACTTGGGGTCTTTATCCAAAACGGCAACGTGGGGCAAAGAAGGGGTAAAGACGAAGTTGGGTTTATCGGAAATCAGAACTATGTCGAGATTTTTCATTAAATTCCTAAGGGCGTAAGCCGTTGCTATACCACCGACACCGCCACCGATGATAACAACCCTTTTTTTTGTCATTACTTTATTCCTCCTTTCGAATATGCGGAAAAACTTAACGAGTTCTATTGTTCATCACCGACCAAAGAAGTTAGTTACTCTATAAATGTCAAGTAAATAAATGGGGACTAAATAATCCCCTTTCCCTTTAGGTAGAGAATTCCAAAGAAGGAAATCCCCAAAAGGACGAAAAAGATTTTCTCCCCAACACCGCCGGTTTTCATAAGTTTTAAACTCAACCTCGGGTAGTAGGAAGTTCCAACCGGTATCCCCAAAGGGGTGAGAATATCGAGAACCAAATGGGACAAATACCCCACCCAAAACCCGTAGAGGAAATCCCAATAAAACTTGTATTGGGGATAGAATTTTTCCAAAGTTACCCATAGGAGGAACAAGACCAAAACCACCATAGGGTGGTGGGTTATCCCCCTATGGGTGTTGAACAAAGTTTTCCTTTTCCCCTTTTGGGGAATTAGGGAGGAAAATTTCAGGTCTATATCGGGAAAGGTCGAACCTATTACCGCCGCGGGGATTGCGTAGTTCGGAACCCCCAAAAGGTAGGAAAAAACCAAACCTCCCAACAGGTGGGTGTACCCTTTCATTGTTTCCTTTCACATTTTAGGGCATACCAATCGTTTTTCTCTATAACCTTAGTGGGTTTTAAGTTTTCCTTTTCCAACATCTGTAGGAACTCTATAAGTTCCCCCAACTTGTAAAGTCCCGAGAATATCGCCTCCTTTCCCACGAGAGGGACTATATCCTTCAAAACCTCCCTAAAAATGTGGATTTCGAGATTTGCTATAACCACGTCGAAGGTTCCTTCAATATCCTTCGGTTCCCCTTTTAGGGCTTTTATCCTTTCCGAAACCTTGTTGGTTTTTGCATTTTCGAGGGTTTCCTCCACCGCAAGGGGGTCTATATCTATAGCCAGAACCTCTTTAGCCCCCCTCTTTGCCGCAAAAATCGACAATATCCCGCTCCCCGAACCGATGTCTAAAACGGTTTTGTCCCTTAAATCGGTTTCCTCCAAAAGTTTTAAACACAATTGAGTCGATTCGTGCAATCCCGTTCCAAAGGCTTTTCCCGGATTTATAACGATAACCGTTTTGTCCGCCCATCTTTCGTTTGCAACCTCCCAAGGGGGGACTATAACCGTTTTTTCCGAAACCTCTATAGGTTTGTAATACTCCCTCCAATCGCGGTAAACAACTTTTTCCTCCCTCACGAGGTGGAAGGGAAATTTATCCAATTTACTTTCGGAGTAAACGGCAATTAAATACTCCCCTTGAGGTTTCTTTTCCACTATTTCAAACCCCTGGGGGAA
>CAZNBH010000175.1:0-2150 GCA_964571355.1 uncultured Aquifex sp. | reverse complement strand
ACACATTTAGCCCCTACGGTGTTGTTGAAAAATACATAGGTCGGTTTGTTGTTGTAGATTTTCAAGACCTTTTTAAGGATTTCCTCCAACTCTTCGTCCGTATAGAGGTAATCGTAGAGTTTTTCGGGATTCCTACCGTGGAGGCGGACGTAATTTATTTCCCCCGTTGAGACCCAAGGACCTACCAACCACCCCAACTCTTTGGGGGCATCGATGTTAACTACGGTTATGTTCCTCTCGTCGAGCCAACGGAAAAATTCCTTATTGTTCCAGCTTTTGTTTCTAAACTCCATCGCTTGGGTGAAATCGATAAAATCGTAGTGGAGTTTTTCTATGTATTCCCAATTTTGGTCGTTCATACCGAAACTTTCCGGAAATTGGAACAGGAGGGCTATAAGGTTTCCCTTTTCGGTAATCGGTTCTATCCCCTTTATAAAGTGTTCCACGTCCTTTTTCGTGTAATCCCTCCTATGGGTAAACTTTTGATGAACCTTTACCGAAAACTTTAGGTGGGGAGCTTTTAAAACCAAGCTTTGGGTAATGTTCCTCGAGGGAAACTTGTAAAAACTGAAGTTGAGCTCGACAACCGAAAAATATTTCTTATAGTGTTCTAACCAAAACTCTTTGGGCATATTGTGGGGGTAAAAGACCCCCCTCCACTCGTTGTAGGAAAAACCGCTACAACCTATGTAGATTCTTTTAGTCCTTCCCATCTTGTGTTTAATCTATGCTTAGACCAACTCGGGTTGGAAGTTCCAATTCCTGTTCCCGTTGGTGAGGTATTCTTTAACAGCCTTCGCTATAAGGGTGGAAATCAAAGGTTGAACGCTCTCCCCTACCTGGTTGTATTGTTCGTTTAATCCCCCTTCGAAGACGAAGTTATCGGGGTAGGTCATCAACCTCGCCTGTTCCCGAACGCTCAAAAGCCTCGGCTGGTAGGGGTGCAGAAATCTACCGCTCCCCTTAACGGTGGGGGAAATCTTTTCTGGGTGGAGTTTGGTGTAATCCTTAAAGGTTTGCCCCTTCCTTCCGAAAAACAGAGCCGCCTGACCGAAGCGGAGCTTTTCCCACCTCTTTTTAAACTTTTTGGGAACGTCCACCCACGAGTGGTTTGGTATATCGTGAGGCCAATCGGGTTTGGGTAAATCCCCTATAGCCTCCCATACGGTGGTCTTTTTCGAAACCCTGAACTGTTCCAAGAAAGGTTTAAAGTAAATATTCGAAACGAAAACTCGGGTTCTCTCGGAGGGTGAACCGTAATTTTCCGACCTCAAAACGTTGAAATAGATTTTTTCATAACCCGCCCATTTGAACTCCTCTATGAGGGCGTATTTGAGTTGCCCCTCCGTGATTTGGAGGACGTTTTCCATTACGAAAACCTTCGGTTGCAAATGGGCTACCAACCTTATGTAGTCAAGGGTGAGCCTCCCCCTCGGGTCTACGTAGAGCCTATCGGTCGGGTAATCCATACGGTTTAGGCTCACCGGGGTATAAGCCTCGCAGGGAGGACCCCCTATAACCACGTCGGGGTTTTGAACTTCGAACTCCCTCCCCGTGAGGGTTCTTATATCGGTATTGAACATTTGGCGGGGGTTTATATTCCTCACATAGGTCTGGGCGGCGGCGGGGTTTATCTCCACGGCGGCGGTAATCTCAAAACCTTCTTTTTTAAATCCGTAACCGAACCCCCCACCGCCGGCGAAGAGGTCTATAACGGTAAACATTAGTAGTTAAAAGATTAAGGTTTAGTCCCCTATTTGGAACACCTTTTCCCTCGAGGTTCCACCCTTTACGAGTTTTACCTTGCTTTTGGGAACCCCGAAGTATTCCGCCAAAAGTTCCGCTATCCTCCTATTTGCCATCCCCTTAACGGGGGGTGCGGAAACCCTAACCTCGTAATAGTTCTCGTCCAATTTTGTAATCCCTTCCTTTTTGGAATTGGGTTTAGCTTTGACCCTTATAAGCATAAGTGGAAAAGTTTAAGTAGAAATCAGGAGGAAAAACAGCGTTAAGCCTTCAAAAAGCAGAGCGGCGACTAAAAATATAAGAGCCTTTTGGAGGTTTTTGTATTTTTCCTTTAAAACATTTGCCACCGCCACCGTTGAGCGGCTGATGCAATCCAAAACCTTTTCGGGGTTCGAAATATTTCT
>CAZNBH010000174.1:0-2160 GCA_964571355.1 uncultured Aquifex sp. | reverse complement strand
GTGGGAAAAATCGTTTACAACCTCAAAGGGGTGGAAAACGAGGAGGCGCGCCGTTGGTTTGGTATCCTTTCCCATTTTTCCAATTGGAGTGGAATAGGTAGGAAGACCACAATGGGGTTGGGAAAGGTGAAAATCCTAACCCCCGTTTGAGTTGTTATTACTTTCCCTTTCGGGGGATTTCCTCTTTAGGAATTCCCTAAAGAGGTTTTCGACCAATTCCTCCACCAGTTCGTCTATCTTTCTTTCTACGAAAAACTTTTCGGTTTCCACCTCTATTTCCCCCCTGTGGAGGTTTGGGTCGGGAACCAAATCGAAGAGGGTTTTATCCTTTTTCTCCAAAATCCCCCTTAGGAGTTCTATATCCTCGGGGTTCCCCTTAACGGTTATCTCCCCTACGAATATCTTTTCGGAAAATATATCCTCGAAAATCCTCCTAAGGGTTTCCTCGTCGAGGATTTGTTCCCTCTTTAGGAGGATTTTAAGGGCTTCCGATACCACCGAGAGGAGGAGCTGGAGTTTTTCCTCTTTTTCCCTTTGGAGGTTTTTCTTCAGTTCGAGTTCCAACTTTTGGAAGGTTTCTTTTACCAACTCCAATTCCTGTTTTAACCTTTGGTTTTCCAACTGCAGTTGCTGGATATTGTTCTGCAAAACCGCTATTTGGTTGTGCGCTTTTTGGAGTTCCTCTATAAGTCTCTTTCTCTCCTCCGAAAACCTTTTACCTTCGGCGGAACGGGCGAATTTTTCCTCCTGCAGTTCCCTCCTTAGTCGGTTTATCTCGGCTTCGAGTTCGGATATCCGTTTCTTGAGCCGTTTGGTGGGGTCTTCCTCCTTTTGACCGGGGAGCTCTATGGGAACAAAGGTTTCAAAATCCATTATTAAGGAAAAATTTAATACCGCCCGCCAAAGGCGGGCGGCGTGTGGTTTTATTTTAAGAATATGGATTGCTTAAAGCCCCACGGACTCAAAACCGACCTCTACGAGCTCACAATGGCTCAAATCTATCTCGAAAAGGGTTATACCGATAGGGCGGTTTTTAGCCTCTACGTTAGGAAACTACCCAGGGAGAGGAATTTCCTAGTCGTGGGAGGGGTTGAGGAGGTTTTAAACCACTTGGAGGAATTCAAATTTTCAAAAGACCAACTTAGGTATTTAAAAAGTTTGAACCTCTTCAAGGATTGGTTTCTCGATTGGTTGGAACATTTTGAGTTTAAGGGAAACATTTACGCCATTCCCGACGGGAGGATAGTTTTTTACGAGGAACCCATCCTCCAAGTGGAAGCCGATTTGCCCACCGCCCAACTGTTGGAAACGTTTCTAATAAACGCAATCCATTTGAGGACGGTTTTAAACTCGAAGGCGGCGCGGATTTTTGCGGCTGCCGAGGGCAAGACCTTGGTCGACTTCGGCTATAGGAGGGCTCACGGTTTTGAGGCGGGCAACGCCGCCGCCAAGGGGGCTATGATTTGCGGGTGGAACGCAACTTCCAACCTCGAAGCGGGAATGCTCTACGGCTTACCCGTTAGCGGGACGATGGCCCACTCCTACGTTATGGTTCTGGGTGAAGAGGACGCCTTTAGGGAGTTTTACAAACACTACCCCGATAGGGCTATCTACTTGGTCGATACCTACGACGTTATGGAGGCTGTAAAGCTCACCGTAAGGTTGGCTAAGGAGGGGTACAAACCGGTAGGGGTGAGAATAGACAGCGGGGACATCCCCACTTTGGTTAAGGAGGTTAGAAAACTCCTCGATAGGGAGGGATTAACCGATGTGAAAATCATCGTCAGCGGTGGGGTGGACGAGTACAAAATCGCAGAGTGGAAGAACCTACCGATTGACGGCTACGGGGTGGGAACGAAATTTGTAACCTCCTCCGATAGACCCTATTTGGATATGGCTTACAAACTCGTCGAGTACGGGGGAAAGCCGAAGTTCAAACTAAGCGAAGGTAAAAAGACCTACCCCTTTAAGAAGCAGGTTTTTAGGTTCTACACCAACGGGGTTATGGATTACGACTTTGTAACCCTTTGGGGGGAAAATGCGGAAGGGGAACCCTTGGTGGAAAAAGTTGTAGAAAACGGAAAACCTGTAAAGGATTTGGGTGATTGGAAGGTTTCCCGCGAAAGGTTTTTGGAAGATTTTAGAAAACTCCCCCAAAGG
>CAZNBH010000173.1:0-2169 GCA_964571355.1 uncultured Aquifex sp. | reverse complement strand
CGGGCTTCCTCCCCGTATACCTCTATAAGGTCTAAATCCTTCCTCCCCAAGATATGGGTTATTTCGTAAATATCTATCAAATAAAAGGGTTTGTTTTCGTTCACGTATTCAAAGAAAAAGTGGGGGACAACCACCTGCGTGAACACATCGGGGGACTTTTTCGTAACCTCCCCTATGTCGAGGTCTATAACCTCCAAAAAGTCGATTATGTCCTTGTGCCAAATGGGGAGGGCTACCGTTAGGGACCCTTTCCTTTTTCCCTGTTGGTTGAAGGCGTTCACCGTAGCCTCGTAGATTTTTACCCAGTCGGTTATTTTGTTGGCTTTTCCCTTATTTCCCTTAATCCAACTCCCCGAAGGGCGTAGTTTTCCTATAAATAACCCGACGCCTCCGGCGTTTCTCGAGATTTGGGCTATTTGGCTTTGGGTGTGGACTATGCTCTCGGTATTGTCGTTGACGTCGAGGATAAAACAACTCGATAGGTTAGCCTTTGCCCTTCTGAGGTTTAACATTTGGGGGGTTGCGGGAACTATTAGAAACTCCGAGAGGTACTCGAAATGCTTTAACACCTTTTGTTTGTAATAATCCCAATCCCTACCGTAGTTCTTTACCGAGGGTAGGAACCCCAAAAGGGATTGCAAAAACCATACCTCTTCGGGGAGCTCTATCGGGAAGTTATTTTCCTCCGTAAGGTAGGAGCGGATAAACTTCTGCGTTTGCATGTGTTTAGCCTTGTTCCAAAGGGGGTTGGAAAAGTTTTCCTTATCAAAAATGGTGTAGTAAAGTTCCTCCATAACCCCTTTGGGGATTTCCAAAAACAGCTTCGAATAAATTCCTTTGTCGATGTATTCGGTTAAAAACCTGTAAAAGTCCTCGAATTTTTCAAAAAATCCGTAACGGGTTACCGCTACCCCGTACTTTTGCTCCCTCCTTACCCTTATCTCCTTTTTAAAGTCGACCAATATCAGGCGGTTGGCAAATCGGCTCCAGTCCTCCTTGTTCTCTTCGGTGACTATTAAGGATATGGCGGCGGTTATGAGGTTGTGCTGTATTTCACGGGTGGTCATACGGGGTTTTAAAAACAGCGATAGCTTTTGAGAAAACTTGTTCAGGTCTATGTTCAAACCTTTTGCGCAAACGTTTATAACCTTTTCTATCTTTTTGGTATCGAAAGGCTCTATACGTCCGTCCCTTTTTATTACCTCAAAGAGCATGTTCTACCTCCAAAGGGAAGGAGGTATAGTTTCCTTCAAAGGGAAATTTTTTTAAGATGTTCCACGTAATCTTTTACCCCCTCCTCGAGGTTCCATTCGGGGTGGTAACCCAAAATTTCTTTACTCCTCGTTAGGTCGGCTTCGGTGTAATTTTGGTAAAACTTATAGGGGTTGTCGAAATACTCTATATCGTAATCGGTTCCCAAAGCCTCGTTTAGTATCGCAACTAATTCGTTAAAGCTCCTCGCCCTTCCCGTTCCAACGTTGAAAATACCCCTTACGGGTTTTTCCATAGCCAATAGGTTTGCTTTTACAACGTCCTTTATATAGACGAAGTCCCTCTTTTGTTCACCCCATTTGAAGAGACGGGGTTTTTCCCCCCTCATCATTTTAACCGCCAGTTGGTAAACCATACTTGCAAACTTCCCCTTGTGGGCTTCTCCGGGACCGTAAACGTTGAAATATCTAAGCCCGACTATGTAAGCGTTGGGAAACTCCTCGAGGTATTTTTTGGCTATATTGTCCATCATTAGTTTAGAAAAGCCATAAACATTTTCGGGTTTTAAACATCCGTCCTCCCTCATAGGGGCGGGGCAGTTACCGTAAACCGCCGCCGAAGAGGCGTAAATAACTTTTGCATTCCACCTTTTTAAAGCTACCTCAAGGAGGTATTTGAAGGCGAGGGTATTTACCTCGGTCATCAATTTTTGGTCGGTTACGGTGGTATCGGTAATAGCCGCTTGGTGAAATACAACGTCAAACCTGTAATGGTTTCCCAAATATTCCCACAGTTCCCTTTGGCGGATATCCCCTGGAATAAATTCCCCCTTAAAGTTTACAAGGTTTTCAAAAGTTCCACTGGTAAAGTCGTCCACTACAACTATTTCCGAGTTGGGGTATCTATTTTGGAGTTCCATAACGAGGTTTGAACCTATAAAGCCCGCTCCGCCGGTGA
>CAZNBH010000172.1:0-2232 GCA_964571355.1 uncultured Aquifex sp. | reverse complement strand
AAGGCTTACAAGACCGAAACCTCGAAGGCGAGGGTAAAGCTCTCCTCCAACGAGCTACCATACGACCTCCCCCAATGGCTTAAGGAGAAAATCCGCAAGGCGGTTTCCGAAATACCTTTTAATCGCTATCCCGACCCCTACGCCACCGAGCTTAGGGAAATCCTCGCCCAAAGGTGGGGGGTAAAACCCGAAAATATCATTTTGGGAAACGGTTCGGACGAGTTAATCCTCTACCTGGTAATGGCTATAGGTGAACCCTACGAGGGGGTTGTCTATCCCATTCCCACCTTTCCGATGTATAGGGTCTGCTCCGACACCTTGGGGAGACCGGTTTACGAAGTCCCTCTAAGGGAAGACCTCGACATAGACCTCCACAAAATGGAAGAGGTTATAGATAACTACCAACCTTCGTTGATGTTTATCTCCTATCCCAACAACCCCACGGGGAACCTCTTTAATAGGAAAGCCCTAAATAGGTTGAGGAAAAAAGTTCCCCTAATGGTGAGCGATGAGGCCTATTACGACTTTAGCGGGGAAACCTTTTTAAACGAAGCCCTCAAAGGGGAAAACGTGGTGGTTTTGAGAACCCTTTCCAAAATAGGTCTCGCATCTTTGAGGGTTGGCGCCCTTATAGGGGACGAAAGCCTCGTAAAGGAACTCTTTAAGGTAAAACTACCCTTTAACGTTACATACCCCTCGCAGGTGGCGGCGAAAATCGTCCTCACCGAGGGGAGGGAGTTTATAGAGGAGGCTGTTAAGAAGGTTATCTCCGAAAGGGAAAGGCTAAAGAGGGAACTCCAAAGGTTGGAAGGTGTAAAGGTATACCCCTCGAAGGCAAACTTTTTCCTATTTAAAACCCCCTTTGAGGCCGATGTGGTCCACAAAAAGCTCCTCGAAAGGGGTGTTTTGGTCAGAAATGTGTCCTACCTCCCAAAGCTAGAAGGTTGCCTAAGGGTAAACGTCGGAAAGCCGGAGGAAAACGACATATTTATCGAAGCACTCGAAGGGGTTTTAAAGGAGCTTTCTTAAAGGCTATGCCCGCCCTTCGGGCGGGTTTTAATAAACCTTTATGAACTTTTTACTGGAGATAGGGACGGAGGAACTTCCCGCCGCGTCGATAATCCCCGCATTGGAATACCTGAAGAAATCCCTCGAAGGTTTATTGAAAGAAAGGGAAATAACCTTTAAGGGGATAAAGACCTTCGGAACCCCGAGGAGGCTGGTCGTATTGGTAGAGGACCTCGCGGAGGAAGAACCTATAAAGGAAGAAACCGTTTGGGGACCTCCCAAAAATATAGCCTTCGACGGTGAGGGAAAACCTACGAAAGCCCTCGAAGGGTTTTTAAGAAAGAACAACGCAACCCTCGAAGAGGTTCAAATTCTCCCGAAGGGTAAGGGTGAATACGTAGCCATAAAGAGGAAGGTAGGGGGTAGGAAAACCGCCGACATATTGGCGGAGGCTATCCCCGAAATACTGGACAAAATCCCCTTTCCCAAATACATGCGTTGGGACGGCTCGGGGAAACTCTTCCTAAGACCGGTTAGGTGGATACTCGCATTGGCAAACGATAAGGTTGTCCCCTTTAGGTGGGGAAATATAGAGAGCTCCAATAAAAGTTATGGACATAGGTTCATAAACAACGGGGGGAACTTCAGGGGGAAAGAGCTCACCGTTGGAGATATACCCCAATACTTTACCCTTTTAAGGGAACATTTCGTAATACTCGACCACAACGAGAGAAAAAAACTGATAGAGGAAACCCTAAAGGGGTACGAGGAGGAATTTAAAGCCCAAGTTCCCCTAAAAGGGGATTTAGTAGAGGAAAATACCTTTTTGGTTGAATACGTCCATCCCATCCTCGGTGGGTTCGACGAAAAGTATTTGGAACTCCCCCCGTTGGTAATCATCACGGTGGCGGCTCACCACCAGAGGTTTTTCTGCTTCCAAAGGGAGGACGGGAGCGTCGTCAACCGATTTTTGGCGATAAGCAACAACGTTCCAAAGGACGATAAGGTTGTACGGGAAGGTTTCGAAAAGGTTTTAAGGGCAAGGCTCGAGGATGCGCTCTTTTTCTACAGGGAAGACCTTAAAAAACCCCTCGAAAGCCTCGTTCCCAAGCTAAGGGGTATCCTCCAACATCCCAAACTCGGCACCCTTTTCGACAAGACTACGAGAATGGTAGACCTTTCGGTGGAACTCTCCCAAAGGTTGTTCCCCGAAAAGGTCAAAAA
>CAZNBH010000171.1:0-2242 GCA_964571355.1 uncultured Aquifex sp. | reverse complement strand
AGCTTGGGGTGGGAACTACCGCCCAACAGAGCCACGTTTTCGAGCATAATATCAAAAGCATATCCACTAATAGTCCGTATGCTTATTAAATCTAAGGTATGGAGAGAACTATAGTTATCTTTCATAAAAACTGCCCCGACGGATACGGAGCCCTCGCTGGGGTGGTTTACAAATACGGGGTAAAAAACCTCTTTTACGACGAGGAAAAGGATTTGCTCTACAACTACGACAACACCTTTATAGCCATACCGACCAACCACAGCACCGACTTCACCCGTTTAAAGGAAATCCTCGAAAGGTATAAAGAGGACAACTTCGTCCTCTACATGGTGGATTTCTTTGTTCCCAAAATCTACGAAGTGGTTAAGGAATTTCCCAATATCCAAAAGGTGGTTGTTATAGACCACCACAAAACCGCAAAGGAGGTATTGGAAAAGGGAATTCCTCCCGAGGTTAAGGATAAATTCGAAATCCACCTCGATATGGACTATTCGGGGGCTACCTTAACGTGGAAGGTTTTAAACGGTTTTATCCCCGAGGTGATGAAGTATATAGAGGACCGCGACATTTGGAAGTGGGAAATACCCGATTCCATTTATGTTTTAACCGCCTTGGATGCGAGGGTATTCAACGTTTTAAAGCCCAACGAAATAGTGGAAAAACTCCTCGAATTGGTTGAAAACTTCCCGAAAGAGGAACTCGCCAAAGAGGGTCAATCGATGATAGAGTTCAAGGAGAGCGTCGTCCAGAGGTTGGTGAACAACTCCGTTCACTACATAGTGTTGCCGAGCGGTCATAAACTCCCGGCGGTGAACTCCTCGGTTTTCCAATCCGATATAGGAAACCGATTGGCGGAAAAGTTCCCCGAAGGGGTGGCGTGCGTTTATTCGATTTCCCCAAAAGAGGATGGGGTTTATGTGAATTGCTCCCTTAGGAGTGTAATCGGAAAGGCGAGGGAAATAGCCCAAGCCAACGGGGGAGGGGGGCACGATAATGCCGCCGGCTGTAGGGTTTTCTTAAAAGAGGTCGAGTTCCTACCTTTGGAACAAAATAGCGGAGAACAAAACTCCTAAGGGGGAAACTATGACCGTGGAAATCCTTACGAAGGAAGAGATAGAAAAGATGAGAGCCGCAAACAGGATAGTTGCCGAAGCCCTCGAATACCTAAAGGAACTGGTAAAGCCTGGCGCAACCGCTTGGGACCTCGAAATGGCTATAAGGGATTGGCTTAAGAAAAATTACCCCACCGCGAAGGCGGCTTTTTACGGTTATAGGGGTTATCCCGCCTATCTGTGCGTTTCGGTAAACGAGGAGGTTGTTCACGGTATTCCCAGAAAGGAAAGGGTTCTCAAAGAGGGGGATATCGTAAGCATTGATTTCGGTGTTGAATATTACGGCTACTACGGCGATAGCGCCCGAACCTATAAGGTCGGGGAGGTTTCCAAGGATATAGAGCGCCTCCTGGAGGGAACGGAAAAGGCTCTGTACAACGCGATAGAGCAAGCCTTCGATGGGAACAAGCTCGAAAACATTTCGAGAACTATATACAAAACCCTAAAGAAGTATAGACTTCACCCCATTTGCAAATACGGAGGGCACGGTATAGGAAGAAGGCTTCATATGGAGCCCTTTGTTGCCAATTGTCCCGGAATTAGCCCGAAAATGAAACTGAAGGAGGGAATGGTTTTGGCTATAGAGCCGATGGCGGGGCTAAAAACCGCAAAGACAAAAGAGCTATCCGACGGTTGGACGGTGATAACGTGGAACAAAACGCCGGCAGCCCATTTCGAGCACACCGTTGCCATTACCGAGCACGGTCCCGAAATTCTCTCCAAGCTCGATTAAGTCCCCTTTTTTATTGTTCTGTAGAGCCAAAAACCGTAAAGGGGAACGATTATTGCCAAACTCCAGAGGGGGTTTAAGGAAACTTTGTTTACCAAAGACTCCCATGTGAAAAAGTAAACGTAAAAAAGTAACAGTGTTAGGGACAACCTTATGGAACGGAGGACAAAAGAGCTTATATTCACCGAACCCAGCAGTTTAATAAAGGAAACCATTCCGAAAACGAAGGTTGTCAGCACGAGCAGGATTCTTCCTATAAGCTCCCAAAGGTAAGGGTAGTAATTCAAACCGAACTCCTTTGCGTAAAGGATTAGATTGACCAATTCACCTAAGGTGAAGAATTCCGGTTTTTTTACCCTTAAAAGTTTTGGATTGTAAGGAAACCTTAAGCGGAGAAATT
>CAZNBH010000170.1:0-2247 GCA_964571355.1 uncultured Aquifex sp. | reverse complement strand
GAGATGTTTTGGTTATAACCCCCTTTGGGTTTCCTTCCTACATTTTCCCAACTATGGGAATGATTCTTTTCAAAGACCAGTTTGGGAACGAAACGGTTATAGACCTATCGGAGGTCGTTGCGGCGAAGTTCAACCCCAACCTAAAGAGTATTACCCTCTATATGCGGGGTATGCCCAAGGATAGCGCCTTTACCCTAACCTTTCCGACACTCGAGGAGGCGGTGAACTTTTGGCAAACGGAAATAACGTCGGGGATAGTGGTCAACGTCGATGTGGAAACGGTAGAGTAAAAAAAATCCCCCGAAGGGGGTTTTCCTTTCCCAAAACTCTCAACATATAGGTGTAGGCGGTTATTAAAAGGGAGGCGGAAGCGGCGCATTCCAACAATCTTTGAATGGTTAAGAGTTCCACCCCGAAACGGTTTTCAAGCAACAAAACCCCCCCGTACAGAAGCAGTAAGGTTGTGGATAGTTTCCCGAAAATGTTGGGTTTGGGATTTATCCCCCTTTTGACGGCGATGGGAATCCCCAAAATGACGACGAGCTCCTTAAGGAGGAAGGCAAAAACAACAACGGCGGCGGGTTTATACCTAAAATCCCCCACAAAGAGGGGAACGAGGTAGGAAAGGATTAAAACCTTGTCGGCGATGGGGTCCAAGATCACCCCCAAGGGGGTTTCCGAATTGGTTTTCCTCGCTATGTACCCGTCCAAAAAGTCGGTAACCGCCGCCGTGAGGTATAGAAAAATTCCCCAATCGTAGTTTCCCCTGTATATTTCAAACCCCGCAAGGGGGGAAATAAAGAGCCTGAACAGGGTTAGGAGATTTGGAACATTTATTAACTCCATAGGTGTTATGGGGAATTTTAAAACCCCCCTTTATGTTGCAAAGCAGACCTTAAACATAACCCCAAAGGAAAATTAAAAATTCGAAAATGCACACCTTAACGGGTCAAAAGCTCTATTACTCCTTAAAGGATTATTTTTTCGATAAATACGGAACAAGGGTTCAAAAGATAACGGTAGCCCTCCCTTTTACGTGCCCCAACATAGATGGCACCAAAGGAAGGGGCGGATGTATATACTGCTACGCCGGGAGTATCCCCCCGAATTTAACACCTTTAAAACCTTTAAGGGAACAAATAGAGGAGGCTATCCTCCGCTACAAGAGGAGGTTTAAAAACAAAAAAGTCCTCTTTACGGTCTACTATCAAAGCTACAGCAACACCTACGGGGATTTGGAATATTTAAAGAGCATTTACGACGTAGCCCTCGAGTTCGACGAGGTGGTCGGTATAGACGTGGGAACCCGCCCCGACTGCGCCCCGGAGGAGGTTCTCGATTTGCTCGCCTCCTATACCGAAAAGGGGTTGGAGGTTTGGGTCGAGTACGGGCTGCAGAGCGCCAACTTCGAAAGCCTCAAGAGGATAAACCGCCAGCACGGGGTGAGCGACTTCGTCGATGCCGTTCTGAGGACCAAAAAAAGACCGCTGAAGGTTACCGCCCACATAATCGTGGGTCTACCTTGGGAAACGGAGGAGGATTTTTACGAGACCGCGAAGATGGTTGCCGCCCTCCCGATAGACGGGCTAAAAATCCATCCCCTTTACATAATGGACCACACCCCCTTAGGGGAGATGTACAAGCGGGGGGAATTTGAGCCCTTACCGCTCGAAAGGTACGTAAAAATAGCCGCCGATATCATCGAGATGATGCCTCCCAATATGGTGATAATGAGGTTCACCGCCGAGGGGCACGACGACAAGCTCCTCGCCCCCGAATACTGCTCCCCCAAGTGGAAAAATAAGGTAAAGCAACTCGTGGAGGAGGAATTAATCCGAAGGGGAACCCGCCAGGGGGTAAAAAGTCCCTTCTTCCGCCATTACGGGGTCTAATGGCACTCGAATACCACCTCGGCGGATAGGGATATTTCCTCCTTCCCTTTTTTCGGTACAGGCGGAAAAGAAAACTTATAGGGGGTGGGGTAATAAAAGCCTCTTTCGAAGTTTATTTTTTCCACTTTGCACTCCTTGTGGAAGGTCCGAGAGTAAAACCCCGCGAGGTCTTTTACCCTTTTTAGGAGTTTTTCCCTCAATCGGGAGATAATTTTTTCCCTAACCCCTTCGGGAATAGTCCAATATGGCTTCCCCAAGAGGTAGGTTATCCCGTAGTTCCTCTTAATGTTTTCGAGGAGGTAAACAACCCTCGAGGAGTCGGAAGGATTTTTTAACAAGAACCTGTAGAGGATTA
>CAZNBH010000169.1:0-2251 GCA_964571355.1 uncultured Aquifex sp. | reverse complement strand
GGTGTAAAGGAACTCCCCTTGGGGGCATTGGTTGAAATAGAAGCTATAGCGGTTAGGGAAATTTAACCACAATAGGTCTTTTATGAACCTAAAACCCCTATTGGAAAAAAAGGGTGGAAAAATCCTATTGGTGGTCCTGGACGGGTTGGGAGGTCTCCCCGTAAGGGAGGACGGAAAGACCGAACTCGAGCTCGCCAACACCCCCAACCTCGACGCCCTCGCCTATAGGAGCGCCTGCGGTATGCACATACCGGTCGACTACGGGATTACCCCCGGTAGCGGACCCGGGCATCTCGGACTTTTCGGCTACGACCCCAAGGAGTACGAAATAGGTAGGGGTATCCTCGAAGCCCTCGGTCTCGATATGGAGGTGACCGAAAGGGATATAGCCATAAGGGGGAACTTTGCAACGGTCAAATACGAAGGGGATACCCCGATAGTGGTGGACCGCAGGGCGGGGAGAATTCCGACCGAGGAGAACAAAAGGATAGTGGCAAAAATAACCGAAAGGATTAAGGAAATAGACGGGGTAAAAGTCTTTATAAAGAGCGGTAGGGAGCACAGGGTTGCAATAGTCCTAAGGTTTCCCGAACCCCTACCCCCCGGTAGCGATAGGGTGAACGATACCGACCCCCAAGCGGTCGGAGCTCCCCCCTTGGAGGCTAAGGGTGAAAACCCCAACGCCCAAAGGGTTGCCGAAGTAATAAACAAACTCTCCAAGGCTATAGCCGAGGTGATAAAGGACGAGCCAAAGGCTAACTACCTCCTCATGAGGGGGGTAGCCCAAAAGCCCGATATAGAGCCTTTCCCCCAAAAGTTCGGTTTAAAAGCCGTTGCCATAGCCGTTTACCCCATGTATAAAGGACTTGCCAAGTTGGTCGGTATGGAGGAGGCGAACCCCAAAGGGGAAACGATAGCCGACGAAATAGAGACCCTAAAAGAGGTTTGGAACGATTACGACTTTTTCTTCCTCCACGTGAAAAAGACCGACAGCTACGGAGAGGACGGAAACGTAGAGGGCAAGGTTAAGGTTCTGGAGGAGTTCGACAGGGAGCTACCGAAGATATTGGAGCTAAAGCCCGACGTTTTAATAATCACCGGCGACCACTCCACCCCGTGCAAAGTGAAGGGTCACTCGTGGCATCCCGTCCCACTGTTAATCCATTCGGACTACGTTTTAGGGAGAACATCCCTTGCCTTCACCGAGAGGGAATGCCTTAAGGGTGAGCTCGGTATAATACCCGCCCACAAGATAATGCAGCTCGCCCTCGCCAACGCAATGAGGCTCAAAAAGTTCGGAGCCTAAGGTAAATTATCAACGCCCGCCCTTCGGGCGGGTATCCTTTTTAAAAC
Source organism: uncultured Aquifex sp. (assembly GCA_964571355.1). Taxonomy (GTDB): domain Bacteria; phylum Aquificota; class Aquificia; order Aquificales; family QOAS01; genus QOAS01. The sequence continues at coordinate 898 of CAZNBH010000169.1, read as the reverse complement.
CTTATGTATTACATAGGCGCCCACGTATCCACCGCCGGCGGGGTGGAAAATGCGCCGATAAACGCCAAGAGGATAGGGGCTAACGCCTTTGCCCTCTTTTTGAAAAACCAAAAGAGGTGGTTTGAAAAGCCCTATACCCCCGAGAGGATTTTCAAATTCAAGAAAAACCTTACCGAGTTGGGGTTTGAAAGCGATAAGGTTCTCCCCCACGCGGGTTATTTGATAAACCTCTGTTCCCCCGACGGGGAAAAGGCAAAAAAATCCTACGAAGCCCTAAGGGACGAAATAAATAGAGCCCACCAATTGGGGTTGAAATACGTAAACTTCCACCCGGGGGCTCACCTAAAAAGGTACACCGAAAGGGACGCTATAAAAATAGTCGCCGAAAGGGTTAACCAACTCATCGAGGAAACCGAGGAAGTGGTTTTGGTTCTCGAGACCACCGCGGGACAAGGTTCGAATATCGGCTACAGGTTCGAACACCTGGCGGAGATTATAGAGCTGGTTGAGGACAAAACCCGCGTAGGGGTATGCGTGGACACCTGCCACATCTTCGCGGCGGGTTACGACCTTTCCACCGAAAGGGGTTATACGAAAACCTTCGACCTCTTTGAGGAAATAATAGGCTTTGAATACCTCAAAGGGGTTCATTTGAACGATAGCAAAACCCCTTTGGGGAGTAGAAAGGATAGACACGCCCCCTTAGGGGAGGGGTATATAGGTCTAACCCCCTTTAGGTTGATGATGAACGACCCCCGCTTTGAGGGGATTCCTTTAATCCTCGAAACCCCAATACCCGAGAGGTGGAGCGAGGAGATAAAACTTTTAAAATCCTTCGTGGGGAACCCTTAGTTTTCCCATAGATTTCCCCTTTGCGGTTCGGAAAATTTTAACCCCG
>CAZNBH010000168.1:0-2255 GCA_964571355.1 uncultured Aquifex sp. | reverse complement strand
ACATAAGTAGGAAATCTAAGGGGAAAACCCTTTAAAATTCGTCGCAATGGTTTTGTTCTTCGGGGGGAGTTTCGACCCCGTTCACATAGGGCATTTAATCCTCGCGAGGGATGCAAAGGAATTTTTCGGATACCAAAAGGTGGTTTTTATACCCGCTTATATTTCCCCCTTTAAGGTCGAAAAGGGGCACAGCGCTCCCCCGGAGGAACGGTTAAAAATGCTCCAATTGGCGATAGCGGAAATCCCCTACTTCGGGATAGAAACTTACGAACTCCAGAGGGGGAAAGTATCCTATACCTACCACACCGTGAGGTACTTGATGGAAAAGTACAACCTCCAAAAGGTGGATTGGCTTATGGGGGACGATACCTTTTTTGGAATAAATAAATGGTTCCGCTGGAGGGAATTGCTAAAGCTTATGAACCCCGTTGTGGTCTTGAGAAACAAAACACCGCAGGAGGTTTTGGAATTTGCGCAATCCCTCGGATTGGAAAACTTAAAGCTTTACACCTCCCGCCGTTTGGAAATATCTTCAACGGAGATAAGAAACCGCTTAAGGGAGGGAAAAGATATAAAGTTTTTGGTTCCCGAAAGGGTTGAGGAATATATAAGACAAAAGGGGTTATACTTAAGGGGCTAAACGTTTACGTCCTTTTCTCCTCCTGCGGGCTATAATTTTCCTTCCACTTTTGGTCGACATCCTCGCGAGGAAACCGCTTTTTCTCTTCCTCTTTAGGTTCGATATATGGGTTTTAATCCTTTCGGTGGCCATTTTACTCCTCCTCTTCGGATTTTGAAAATTAAACGGATACTATTTTACGGTAGTTAAGGGGGAAAAGGAAGGGTTTAGAAACCGGCTTTTCCGGAGAGAACACCGGTAAATAGCAAGATTAGTGCGATTAGTAGACCGTAAAGAATAGCGGTTTCCGCGAAAGCCAAACCGATGAAGAAGTAGAGCCTTAGTTTGTTTTCCAAGTTGGGGTTTCTTGCAAGACCTTCCATCATACCCCTTGCGGAAGCACCGAAACCGACACCACCACCGGCGGCAGCCGCTCCAACCGCAACACCTGCACCTACGGCAACCAATCCAAAGAAAATAGCCTTAGCCAAAGTTGCGTCCATTTTTATAACCTCCCCGTTTAGTTTTTAACCACCAAAATTGGTTTATCTAAAGTCTCTATAAGTTTACATAAACTTTTGCTTTCCAAGCATCCGAAAACCACAAGGTCTACACCCGATAGGTCCCTTTCTTCGAGAACCTTTTTAGTTTCGTTAACCTCGGCGGACACCGATAGGTCGGTATTTCCGCTTATAGCCTCCCACTCGGAGAGGATTTTTGCGATATATCTCTGTTTGATTTTTTCTATTTCCTCCTTCGAGAGGGGCATAGAGAGGGAAATAACCCATTTCTCGGCGTGGTAGGTATTTTCCAACACCAATAGGACTTCCAAAATTTCGTTTCCTTCCCTTTTGAGGTTATGCAAAAGGGAAAGGGTTTCCCTACAGGTTCCGTTTTCGGGGTTTAAAATCGCCAATATCTTCATCTTAGTGTGCCTCCTCCGCTACCGCTCCGGCCAAGTAGATTACGGTTAATATCATAAAGACAAAGGTTTGGATAAAGATAGCCAAGATTTTTATCAAGATTAGGAACCATAGGAGGGGAGGGGTTACTATGGTGAGGAGGAAATTCGAAAGCACCAAAGAGGTGATAACGAGGAGTATCAACGAACCTCCCCTCATATTGGCGAACAACCTGAGGGCGAGGGTAATGGGACGGGCTATATGGGAGATTACCTCAATAACGAAGAAGAAGGGAGCCATCCAAGGGATGGGTCCCAAGAAATGCTTTATATAGTTAACGCCGTGCTTCCTTATACCTTCCCAGTTGTAATAGAAGAACACTATTAGACCCAAGGCTAGGGTGGTGTTCAGGTTAGCCGTGGGTGCGTCGAAACCGGGAATGAGGGTAAACAGGTTTCCGAAGAATATAAACAATCCCAAGGCGGCGACGAGCGGAACGTATTTAAGCCCTTCCTTGCCGATATTCTCAACCAAGAGTTGTCTCACGAAGTTTAAATAACCCTCGAGCAAAACCTGCCCAACGCTTTGAGGTATGGGTTTGGGTTCTTTGAAAACCCATAAAATTCCCAACGCTATAGCCATTGCGAGGATACCAAAAGCTACGTGGCTGTAGCTCACATGCTCCATTTCCTTCCTCCCGCTTTACAATCTTTTAAAGCTTCAAATTATACCCG
>CAZNBH010000167.1:0-2267 GCA_964571355.1 uncultured Aquifex sp. | reverse complement strand
AATAATCGCCAACCCCGTTTTAATAATCCTCGGCTTTGACCCCCTAATGGTTTCGGCTATAAGCGGGGCTATGGTGTTGTTTTCCTCCCTTTCGGGATGGGTTGCTTACACCGTTATGGGTTACTTCCCCGTAAAGGTAGCCTTACCCCTCTTTTTTGCCGCCTTCGGCGGTAGTTATATAGGAAACCTCCTATCGGAAAGGATAGAAAAAAACGCGGTGAGGAAAATAGTCGCCTACTTTGCCATCTTTGTGGGAATTATTACCGCAATTAAAGCTTTTACCCTTTAAGGTTTTTTTCCAGCGATATTTTCCCCTCTTGGATTTTTTCCAGCCACTTTAAAGCCCTTTCGAGATTTTCGGGATTCCCGAGTAGGATTAAAACGTCCCCCCCGTAGAGAACCGTTTCCCCGTGGATATTCATATCGAGGGAGCCGTCGGCTCTCCTTATCGCCACAACGGTAACGCCGAACTTCCTCCTTAAATCCAATTCCATGAGTGTTTTCCCTTCGAGGGGGGAACCTTCTCTAATCTCGAACTCGGCGAGGTCTATTTCGCTCTCCTCGCCGAAGGCGATTTTTTCCAAAATATTTGCAACCACAAAGGTGTGGGGGTGGAAAATAAGAGCCGCTATCCTACCGGCGACGATGTGGTCGGGAACTATAACGTGGTTCGCCCCCAGTTCGCGGAGCTTAACGGCGGTCTCGTAGGTTTTGGCGATACCTATAACCTCAAAGGTATCCTTATCGGGTCTCAAAAGTCTCGCCGTGACGATTATTGAGATATTTTTAGCCTCGTCGGTATAGGTGGTAATCAATCCCCTCGCCTTCTTTATATTCGCCAGATAAAGGGTCGACTTTTTAAAGGGTTCACCGATAACGAAGTATTTGACATGCTCCAGTTCGAGTTCCCTCTTTATATCCTTGTCCTCCTTTTCGAGGATAACGACCACCTTAAAACCCCTATCCTTGAGGAAACGGATTAATTCCTTGGCGACGGTGTTGTAGCCGGCGATAATGTAGTGACCCTCGAGCTTTTGAATTTCCTTGAGCATCCGCCACTCCCGATAGATTTCTAAGATATCCTCTTTAAAAAAGAGGTCTGCCAAAACCCCTGTTGCGTAAAAGAATGCGGTAATTCCCGCAAAATCGAGAAAAATCGTAAAGAGCCTTCCCGCCGAGTCCATTTCGATTATTTCGCCGTAACCTATGGTGGAAACCCCTATAAAGGTCTGATAGAGGGCTATGAGGGGTGGAAAGTGTTCTATAAGCATGTAGCCGATGGTTCCTATGTAGTGGACGAGGATTACAATTATTAGCGGTTCCCTAAGGCGGGTTAGCAGTTTAAAAAATCTACTTTCGAGGTAAGCCAATCTATCCTTTTCCTTTAAACGGTAAGCGTATCTTTTCTTTTTTAACTTTCGAAGGAGCTTTAAAAAGTTCCTCTTTATCCGTTGTCCTCTGGTTAGCATTCCCTATTTGGGAAAATGATAAAGGGGAACATCAAAGGAGCGATTCGATAATACCCCTCCATATGTGGAGACCGTCCTCCCCTCCGAGGGATTTTTCGCTAATCCTCTCGGGGTGGGGCATCAGACCGAAAACGTTCCCCCCCCTGTTCACTATACCGGCTATATTGTTCAAACTCCCGTTGGGGTTGTACTCCTGCGAAACCTCCCCTTCGGGGGAAGAATACCTTAGCACCACCTGACCGTTTCTTTCTATCTCCTCCAACTGCTCGGGAGGGGCGTAAAAGTTCCCATCGTGGTGGGCTATGGGTATTTTTATCACCTGTCCCCTTTTGAGGGTTTTTGTAAAAGGGGTTTGGTCGTTTTCCACCTTAAGGTAAACCGGTTTACATACGAACTTTAATTGTTTATTGGGAATTAAAGCCCCCGGAAGGAGGTGCATTTCGGTGAGGATTTGAAACCCGTTGCAGATACCTATGACCAATCCACCCTTTTGGGCAAAGTCGTAAATAGCCTCCGCCAAAGGGGTTTTTGCCGCAAGCGCCCCGGGGCGTAAATAGTCGCCGAAGGAAAACCCTCCGGGTATAACCACGCAGTCTACGTCTACCTTTCTATCCTCCCAATGGAGGAACTTAACCGGTTGGTTTAAAACCTCGTCTATGACGTAATAGGTATCGTAATCGCAATTGGAACCGGGAAAAACCGCCACTCCGAATTTCATTTAGTTTTTATTATCAACACCGAGCCCTTCGGGGAAAGTTCCACCACAAGGAAGGGAAAAATTTTATAATTCCTCCCAAA
>CAZNBH010000166.1:0-2276 GCA_964571355.1 uncultured Aquifex sp. | reverse complement strand
AATATGACCTCCGATATTTAACAATCCTTTAACCGAACCAAATTTATTTTCTCGAAAATAGAAAAGCAAAACAGGAGGAAAGAAATGAGAGGAGAAGGGGCGTTAGTTGGTTATTCTAACAAAAAGAACCTGCTCGTTATTTTAAAAACCTGCGAAGGTATTGAAAAGTTGCTCTCCCCCGAAGGGGAAAGGGAATTTTTGAACTTCCTCGAAAGGTTGACCGAAAAAATCCAAAATCCCTTGGAGGTTCTCGACCACTATCAAGAGGTTAAAAACCTCTTTAGGGAACTCAAGGAAAAACTCGGAATCCAAAAGGCGGGGATACTAATATACGACATAGAAAACAGCTATCCCCTAAGCGATGAGGAGGGATTAGAACGTTTGGTGAGCCTCATAGAGAGCGAAACCATTTGGGAAAAGCCGGTTTTGGCCTACTCGAGATGCTTGGAGGATACCCCCATAGTTAGGATTTACGACCTCGACCGTAAGGAGGTTTTCGAACCTTTAGCCGCCTAAGGTTGGTAGGTTTCTTTTTAACCTTCAAAGGATTTCTTTCCAGTGTTACCCCTTAAAGGTTTTCATTATGTTAATTTTCCCCTCAAAGGGACTTTAAATTAGAAAGTTCCCGATGAAGGTTTTAATCCTTACGGAGAAACCCTCGCAGGCGAGGGACTTTGTAAAAGCCTTTAAAGGGTGTAAAAGAAAGGAAGGCTACTACGACTGTGGGGAATACCTAATCACCTGGGCGGTGGGACATCTGTTCGAGATAGACGATAGCATAGCCCCCAAGAGGTGGTCGCTCGAAACCCTTCCGATATTTCCCGAAAGTTTTAGGTTAAAACTCCGCCGCGGGGCGGGTAAACAGTTCAAGGTGATAAAGAAACTCCTAAAGGAGGTGGATAGGGTAATAGTGGCAACCGACCCCGGAAGGGAGGGGGAGCTAATAGCGAGAGAAATCCTCCTAATGGCGGGGTGGAAGGATTGGAACAACACCTTTAGGCTTTGGACTTCGGAAGCCCTTACCCCCGAGGTGATAAGGAAAGCCTTAAAAAACCTAAAGCCGATAAAACAATTCGATAGTCTCTATTATTCGGCTTTGGCGCGGCAGCACGGCGATTGGCTTGTAGGGATAAACCTAACGAGGGCTGTAACGTTGAAGTCCCGGGATACCACCGTGTGGAGCGTGGGAAGGGTTCAAACACCAACTTTGAAACTTTTGGTGGAACGGGAAAAGGAAATAGAAAACTTCCAACCGGAGGAGTATTACGTAATAAAGGCTACCTTCGAACGGAAAGGTTTTAAATACGAGGGAAAACTCTTAAGGGAAAAAGTAGAAAATCTTCCCTTAACGGAAGAGGAGGAAGAAGAAGAACCTTAATCGGTTTCAAATATTTCGAAAGCTAAATCCCCCTCGAAGACCTTGTAAACCTTACCCTCGAGGTAAACCTTTTCGAGGTTATCGTCGAAGTCGATGGTGAGGATTTCCCCACCTCTTGTAATTACTTTAACCGGTTTCTTTTTAACCAATCCCTTTTTGTAGGCTATAATTGCGGCGGCTGTAGAACCGGTTCCACACGCCAGCGTTTCGTTCTCCACCCCCCTCTCGTAGGTCCTTATCCTTATGGTGTCTTCCGATACGGGTTCTATAAAGTTGGCGTTTGTTCCCGCGGGGGCAAACCTCTCGTGGTAGCGTATCTCCCTCCCGTATTTGACAACGTCGAAGTTCTCCAAATCCTCCACGGGAACGACCACGTGGGGCACGCCGGTGTTTAGGAAGCTCGCCTTTAGGGTTCTATCGCTAAGGGGGAGGTCGAAATCGAGTTCCAACCCGAAGGGCTTGGTAAGTTGAACCTTTACAACCCTACCGCCGTTTTTGACCCAAGCCTCTATTACACCGGCAAGTGTTTCGAATTTTACGTGCTCCCCGCGGGCTATACGGTTTTCGTAGGCGAAGCGAACGGCGCACCTCGAGCCATTCCCGCACATTTCGGCGACCGACCCGTCGCTGTTGAAAAACCTCCATTTGAAGTCGTTTTCGGGATTTTCCGCTTCCTCTATAAGGATTAAGCCGTCGGCACCCACACCGGTGTGGAATGCGCAAATCTTCCTAACAAAGGTCTCTATATCTATTCCCAATTCCTTCAGTTTTTGGTCCACCTTCCCGTCGCGGTTGTCTATAATCACAAAATCGTTTCCCGCCCCCTGACATTTCGTAAAACGCATAAGAATAAAAACCTTATGGGATTTTGGGATATATTTCTCCTGATTTTGTTTAT
>CAZNBH010000165.1:0-2287 GCA_964571355.1 uncultured Aquifex sp. | reverse complement strand
AACCTCGAGGTTTTGAGAAAACTCGAAAAGGCGGGTGTAAAACTCTCCAAAGAAGGGGAAAAGGAATTTAAACTGGATGCCTTTAAAGGGAAAACCTTTGTATTCACCGGTACCCTTAAATGTTGTTCAAGGGAGGTTGCCGCCAAAATAGTGGAAACCCTCGGGGGTAATTTCTCCAACAGTGTAAGTTCAAAAACCACCTACCTCGTGGTGGGTGAAGACCCCGGAAAAACCAAACTTTCAAGGGCAAAACAGTTAAAAACCGTAAAGGTAATAAACGAAGAGGAATTCCTAAAATTGTTGGAACCCTATGTAAACGTAGACATCCTTAAAAGGGGGGAACATATAACCCGTTTCAACCCTTCGGAGTTAATAAAGGGCTATAAAGAACCCGATAAAGGGACTAAAAAATCAAAGACCTTATTCGATTTAATGGATAAAAACAAAAAAGGTTAGCCCCTATTGGGCGCCCCCACTTATAGCCTTTAAAATGGCTTCCCTGGTTTGGGGAATGTTGAGAAGTATGTTGAAGATAACGGTACCTATCAACAACAACCATAGGAAGAACATCAAACCTTTAACACCTCCGGTTTTACCGTTTATTTCGTCGACTTTATTGGAAATTTCTCCCAACTTTCCGTCTATGCTGTCGAGTTTTTCGACAACGGTGTCGATTTTGGCTATTTTGGTTTGGATTTCTATCATCCTTTCGTCGAGTTTTTTCTCTATTTTGTCTATCCCTTCGTTAATCGCATTTTGAACTATTTCTTTAATTTCGATAATGGATTTTTCCTCTTCGGCTTTCATTTCCGCGAGGGCGGATTCTATTTTTTGAAGGATTTCGTCGGCAAGCAAGCGGACTTCGCTTTGGGCTTGGGATTTCAAGAATTCTACGAGGCTTTTAGCCTCCTCTTCGCCGAGTTTTTCCTTTAACTTTTCGTAAAGGTCGATTTCCGAAATAATCATTTTTCTTACCCCCTTGGGTTGTTTAAATTCGCTACTAATTAAGTTTATAAAAAAATTAAGAAACCTACGCCCGAAGGCTATAACCTTTTTGCTCAAGAACCTTAATAAATTCATCGCTTAACCTGTTTACCTCTTCGTCCGATAGGCTCTTTTCGGGATGCCTTAGGGTAATCCTTACCGCAACGGAAACCATACCCTCCCCAATTTTTTCCCCTTTGTAGACATCGAAAATATAGGCTTCCTCCAAAAGGTTCCCAAAAACCTCCTTTGCCGTTTGGAGGATTTCCCCGGCACTTTTTTCCCCTTCGGGGAATACGAGGGCAAAGTCCCTCCTAACGGGTGGGAATTTTGAAATCCTTTTATAGGTTGGTTTTTCCGCAACCTTTTGGAGTTTGGTAAGGTCCACCTCTCCTACAAAGGGAACATCTTTTAGCTCCAATTTTTCCGCTACCGAAGGGTGAAGCTTTCCGAAGTACCCTATAGGGGTATCGCCTACAACTATTTCCCCGCACAGGTAGGGGTGCATATAGCCCTTTTCCATTTGGAGGATTTTGTACTCCTTTACCCCTAAACGTTCGAGAAGTGTTTCCAAAACACCTTTAAAGGTCAAAAAGTCCCAACTTTCTTCCCCTTTAAAGTGCTTTCTAAATTTACCCACCGCCAAAAGTCCCAAAGTTGGAATTTCCTCCCCTTCGAGGTATACCTTTCCGAGTTCAAAAATTGCCATATCCCTGTTGAAGTTGTTTTGGTTGAACTTTTGAACCTTTACGAGGGAAGGAATTAGGGAGGTTCTCATGTGCCTTTGCTCGGCGTTTAGAGGGTTAACTATCTCCCAATAGGAGGGTATTCCGAAAAGTTCCCGAAGGCTTTCCTCTATCCAGGGAAAGGTAATAACCTCGTTAAAACCCCTATCGGTAAGCAAAGACCTTATTTTTCCCTCAAAGGGTTTTTTTATTTCTACATTTAAAGGTAGGGTGGGCTTTTGGGGTTCCACCTCGGTGTATCCGTAAATCCTTAATATCTCCTCTATTAGGTCGACATCCTTCGAGATATCGAAACTCCTAAAGGCGGGAACTTTTGTTTCCCATACGAGGTCTGCGGTAGGATTCTCTTCCCTTAAAAGGTCCAACAATTCCCCGAAGGGCACTTGTATTTTTTCCGACATAAAAGAGTATATTTTTCAGCCGAAAATTTGGGGAATAAGGTTAAAAATCTCTTTGGTGAAGTAAATAAGCTTTTCGAGCATCCAACCGCCTAAAAAGAATAGGACGACTATAACCGCTATTATTTTGGGAATAAAGGCAAGGGTCATCTCCTGAAT
>CAZNBH010000164.1:0-2317 GCA_964571355.1 uncultured Aquifex sp. | reverse complement strand
TGGAAATCCTTGAAAAAAAGTCCCGGACGGGGTTGGTTTAACAAATGTTTCAACCCTTGAACGGTAACACTTTCTATTACCAATCCGAGGATAAACAGCCAAAACCTATCGCGGAACTTCCAATAAACAATCCCCGCAACGGGAATAACAATACCCCCTTTCCCCAAGAGGTAGAACTTTGTAAAAAAGGCGTCCAAAAGGGGATTTCTAAGTTTTTGAACCCACCAAAAGAGGTCAACGTTTAAAGGAAAACCTTCGAAGGTCATAAGGACGGAGTTATTTTACCGCCCGGTAGATGTAAACAATTCCACCCATAACGGTCTCGTATCTTGCCGAAGAAAAACCTATATCGGTGAGAAGTTTTACCAACCCCTCGCGGTGGGGAAACCTTATTATCGACCCAAAGAGGTGTTCGTAAACGTCTTCCTTCGCGCGGAGCTTTCCGAGAGGTAGAACAACCCCCTTTAGGAACCCCAAAAACAACTTACCCAGTAGGGGATTTTTGGGAATACCGACTTCCAAAATGTGGAGTTCTCCACCTTCCTTTAACACCCGATGGATTTCCTTTAAGGATTTTCCTATATCGGGAAAATGCCTAAGTCCCAACGAAAGGACAACGGTATCGAACGAGTTCCCTCTAAAGGGCAGTTCCAACGCATCCCCCCTTACGAGGTAAACGTTGTTAAAAGGCTTTTCCTTTGCAACCGAAAGCATCGGGAGGGAGTAATCGAGTCCCACAACGGTTTTAAATCTTTTTACCAATTTGGGGAACAAAATCCCAGTTCCGCACGCGAGGTCTAAAACCCTTCCCCCCCTTTTAGGGGTAATGCCCGCCGAAAGGCGGGAAAGCCAATAAGGCATAATACCGAACGAAAGAAACTTGGCGGTAAACTCGTATTTGTCGGCTATTCTGTCGAAAATCCTAACGCCCAAAGGGGTTTTTTCCATCACTTTCCTATTAAACCGAGTTCTTTTAAAATCCTCTCAACGTGCCCCTTAGCCCTCACATTTCTCCACGCCTTGGCGATTTTCCCGTTCTCTATGTAGAAGGTACTCCTTATAATCCCTTTGGTGACCTTTCCGTAGCTTTTCTTTTCTCCGTAAGCACCAAACATTTCGGCAACCCTCTTATCGGGGTCGCTCAAAAGGATAAAGTTCAGTCCGTATTTCTCCTTAAACCTTTTGTGGGATTGAACGCTATCGGGGGAAATCCCTATTACGGTAATCCCGTATTGCTTTAACACGTTTAGGTTATCCCTAAAATCGCACGCCTCGGTGGTGCATCCCGGGGTGTTATCCTTCGGGTAAAAGTAGAGAATTACCTTTTTATCCCTAAATTGGTCGAAACAAAATTCCCTTTCCTCCCCTCGGTCGTCTATACCTTTTAAACAAAAGTTGGGAACTTCGTCTCCTACGTCGAGAACCTTTTTGGTTTCCATAAATTTGAAAGGTTAACCTTTGTAGGAGATAAAAAACACAAGACCGCTCAGGGGAAGGGAAAAATGGTTGTCCAAAAAGGGGAGGTTATCCTCGCACCTATGGCGGGTTATACCCACTCCGCCTTTAGGAGGCTTGCCCGCCTTTTGGGGGCCGACCGCACCTATACCGAACTAATCAGCGCCCCCGGAATAATCCACCGCGGTATCCCCAAAAAGTACGCTTACTTTACCGAAATCGAGAGACCTATCCACGTCCAAATTTTCGGTAGAAATCCCGAGGAGATAGCCCAAGCCGCCCTAAAGGTTGTTCAGGAATTAAAACCCGACGCCGTCGATATAAATTTTGGCTGTTCGGTTCCAAAGGTTTTAAAAACCGGCGCAGCCGGCAAACTTTTAGAGAATCCAAAAACGATAAGGGAAATCGTTGAGGAAACGGTAAAAACGTTAAAGCCCTACGGGATTCCCGTCACCGCAAAAATTCGATTAGGATTGGAAAAAGATAACCTCGAGGCTATAGCCGAAGCCCTTGTAGAGGGGGGAATATCGGCAATAGCCCTACACCCCCGACTGGGAAAACAGGGTTACTCCGGTAAAGCGGACTGGAAAAGGATAGCCGACCTAAAGAGGTTGTCCCCCGTTCCCGTAATAGGAAGTGGGGATATAAAAACCTACGAGGACATAAGGAGGATGTTCGAAGAAACCGGTTGCGATGCCGTAATGGTGGGAAGGGCGGCTTTATCCCATCCTTGGATTTTCAAAGAGTACAAGGAAGGGAAAAGGATTTTTGTCCCCTTAGGGGATAGGCTAAAAACGATAAAACAACTTTTGGAATGGATGTTCGAATATTACCCATCGAGGGAAAAAGCCTGTTTTGAAAT
>CAZNBH010000163.1:0-2334 GCA_964571355.1 uncultured Aquifex sp. | reverse complement strand
TTGACAAGTTGCAACCTAAAGTTATATTCTAAAAACGAAAAAAATTTGCAAAAGGAGGTCAGGCGATGAGCCTACTACTACAAAAGTTCCCCGAAATGGAAGTTGTTACCACCCACGGTGTTATCAAACTCCCCGACCACTTCACCAGCCAAGGTAAAGGATTTATCCTATTCTCCCACCCCGCGGACTTTACACCCGTTTGTACCACCGAATTCGTAGAATTCCAAAGGAGACAAGAGGAGTTCAGAAAGGAAGGTTTTGAACTAATCGGTTTGTCGGTTGACCAAGTGTTCTCCCACATCAAGTGGATAGATTGGATTAAGGAAAAACTCGGCGTAGAAATAAAATTCCCCATAATCGCCGACGACACCGGAGAAATCGGAAGAGCCCTCGGAATGATTCCCGAAGGGAAAACCAAAACCGTAAGGAGCGTTTACATAGTTGATAAAAACGGAATCGTTCAGGCTATTATCACCTACCCCTACGACGTCGGCCGTAACGTGGACGAAATCCTAAGGTTTGTTAAAGCTCTAAACGTATCCCAAGCCAACGGCGTTGCTATGCCCGCAAACTGGGGCGTAGACCAAGTAGAGTGGAGACCCAACTCCCTTATCGGAAACAAGGTTATCATCCCTCCCGCGGCAGATATCGAAACCGCCAAGAAACGCCTCGAAGCCGCCGAAAGGGGCGAAATCGAGTGCTTCGACTGGTGGTTCTGTTGCAAATCCCTATAAGGGAAGCCTTTTTCTATATCCCCTTTTCGGTTTTTCTTCAAAACCTTTCCAAAAAGGGAATTTCCTTTCCACTTCATACCTATAGGTGGTTTAATCCCGAAAATTTAACCTTCGATGAAATACGTTTTCGGTCCCGTATTGTCCCGCCGTTTGGGCTTATCCCTCGGGGTGGATTTGTTGCCGCCGCAAAAGGTTTGCTCCATGGATTGCCTTTACTGCGAATGTGGAAAAACCCCCCGAAGGTTCCTAACATTGGAGAGAAGGGAATGGGTTCCCACCGAAGAGGTCAAAAAAGAACTGGAAGAAATACTCACCCGTGAAGGGTTTGAGGTCGATTTTGTTACCTTTTCGGGGAACGGGGAACCCACCCTCCACTCGAAGTTTGGGGAAATAGCGAGGTTCATAAAGGGTTTAAGACCCGATTTAAAACTCGCACTGCTGACCAACGCCTCCACCTTGTACCTCGAAGAGGTTTTGAAGGATTTGGAACCCTTCGATTTGGTATCTCCCTCCCTCGATGCGGTTTCCGAAAAGGTTTTTAAGAAGATAAACCATCCCGCAAAAGGTCTCACGGTTGACAAAATCCTCGAGGGGTTGGAAAAACTAAGGGAAACCTACAAAGGTCAAATTTGGATAGAAACCCTTTTCGTAAAGGGGGTAAACGATACCCCCGAGGAGGTGGAAAGGATAGGGGAGTGGATACACCGACTAAAGCCCGACCGCTGGCAAATAAATACGGTAGTCCGCCCACCCGCCTATAACGTAAAGGGTCTTTCGGAGGAAGAGCTACTCGAAATCGCAAAAAGGGTTAACTATCCCAAAACCGACATAGTGTGCTACAACTACCTCCGTTTGGAGGATATAAAAGGTAAACCCTCCCATGCGGAAAGGCTCGAGGACAAACTCCTCCAAATGGTAAAGAGGAGACCTTCCCCTTTGGGGGAGATTAAAAAGGCTCTGAACATAACCGACGAGGGTCTTGAAGAACTTTTGGATAAACTCAAAAGGGAGAACAAGGTCGAATTAATCCCTTACGGGAAGGATTATTTTGTGAAGGCGGTTAAAGTTTAATAACCCCTTCCCTAATTAGGTCTATCGTTTTTTTCTGGTTATCCTCTATAAGTCCCCTTTCGAAGACCTTTTTATCGACACGCTTGGGTTTTAATTTTTCGATAATGTAGTCCATCGCCTCGATGCACTGCTGGGGGTCACCGCAGGTGTAGACGTCGACCGTCGCCACGCCGAGCTCCGGCCACGTGTGTATCGAGATGTGACTTTCGGCGATTAGAACGACACCGGTAGCCCCGTGGGGTTTAAACTGATAGTAGTGGGAAGAAATTTTGGTTAGTTTGGCGTGCTTAACGGCTCCTTCCAAAAGGGCACGGATGTCTTCAACGCGGTCGATGAGGTCGCCCTCCACCCCGTAAAGGTCCGCTATAATGTGCAGTCCGAGGGCTTTTGCCACTTTTCCACCTCCTTAAAGATTTTTTTCACTTGTCGCATAAGCGGTGCCCCGAAAGGCAAATTTTTTAATTATATTTATCGGTTAAAAAATCAACCTTTTATAAAAAATAACGCCCGCCTTCGGCGGGGATTTTAC
>CAZNBH010000162.1:0-2350 GCA_964571355.1 uncultured Aquifex sp. | reverse complement strand
CAACTTGGAGTTTTTGTAATACCAAGCCCAGAGTTTTTTTAGCCAGTGTCCCAATTTGGGTAGGGGTAGCATTACGGTCCTCTTATGGGTTCTTGCAAATAGTATTCCTCCCCAGGAACCCATATCCATAAGGCACACTATGTGGACGTGGGGTAGGTAGGACTCCATCTCTTGGGGTTTTCCCTTTATCAGTTTCTCTATATTTCTCGCAACGATTCTACCCATTACCTCGGCGAGGTGACCCTGTTTAGCCCTCCATTCGGGTCCCTCTATGGCGGCGGCGTCCCCTACCGCCCAAACGGTGTAATCGGTTCCGGGAACGGAGCAATACTCGTCGATTTTTATAAAACCCGCCTCGTTTAGAGGTAGGTCGGAATGCTCCTTGTAGAGGGGATGCCCGTCCAATGCGGGGGTGAATATAGTAAGGTCTGATTCGATTTTTTCCCCGTCTTCGAAGAGGATACCGTCGGGTTGGAATTCCTTAATTTTTACCCCGACCTTCCAGGAAACATCTATTTTCTTGAAAAAGTCGAAGACCCTTTCGGCGTTCTTCTCCCCGAGCCTTTTACCCGGCTTGGGCATCGGGGCAAAAAATACGAGTTTAAATTTATCCCTCACCCCCAACCTCTTGAGGTAATAGTGGATGTTGAACAGCACTTCGAAAACGGGACCTCCCCTTACCCCGGAGGGGTCTTTTGGGTTTCCGCCGAAGCCGAAGGCTATCGTTCCTCCCCCCTTTTCTATCAACTCGTGGAGCTTATCCCTTATAGCTATCGCCTCTTCGGGGGAGCCGCAGGTCGAGTAGGTGTACTCCAGCCCTTTGTGTTTTTTCTTTACCCCCCCGGTGGCTATCACCAATCGGTCATAGGTTTTCTCCTCGGTCCTCCCGTCGTCGTATTCGATTATTACCTTTTTTTCCTTCGAGCGGATTTCCTTAACCTTCGCCTTGGTAAACTTAAAGTTGTTTCTCTTGGCTATATCCTCCAATGGAAGTTTACACTCCTCGGGGGTTATCTCCTTTGTAGGTATCCATATAGAAATCGGGTAAATCCACAAATAGTCCTTATCGGAGATTAGCTCGACGTCGAAAGCCTTTGCCGAGTGGGCGAAGGCGGTTTCCACCCCTCCTATACCACCGCCCAATACCAACACCTTTTCCATTTCGTTCCTCCAAGTGGTTAGTATTTGCTAAGAAAACTATTAAAGGAATTTAACAGGAAAGACCCAAAAAAGGTATCGGAAAGGTTAGGAAAAACCCAAAAGGGGAAAAATCTTCTTTTTTCCCCTCTATAGGGATTACTCCCACTCTATGGTTCCCGGCGGTTTGGAGGTGATATCGTAGACCACCCTATTTATTCCCCTGACCTCGTTGATAATTCTCCGCATAACGTGGTCCAAAAAGTCGTAGGGTAGGCGGCTCCAGTCGGCGGTCATTCCGTCGGAACTGTCGACCGCCCGAAGGGCTACAACCCTCTCGTAGGTTCTAACGTCCCCCATAACCCCGACCGTTTTAACCGGTAGTAAAACGGCGAATGCCTGCCAAACCTTGTTGTAGAGCCCCCACCTTTTGAGTTCCTCTATAAAAATCTTGTCCGCCTTTCGGAGGAGGTTTAAATCTTCCCTCGTAACGGGTCCCAATATCCTTATCGCCAATCCCGGTCCAGGGAAGGGATGCCTTTGGAGTATCTCGTCGGGGATTCCCAAGAGTTTACCCAACTTGCGGACTTCGTCTTTAAACAAATCCCTTAAAGGTTCCAAAAGTTTTAGGTTCATCCTCTCGGGTAAGCCCCCCACGTTGTGGTGGCTCTTTATTTTTGCCGCCCCTTTAACGCCCGCACTCTCTATAACGTCCGGGTAAAGGGTTCCCTGCAATAGAAATTCCACGTCGGGGTACTTTTTAGCCTCCCTTTCGAAAACCTCTATAAAGGTATGCCCTATTATCTTCCTCTTCTCCTCGGGGTCTTCAACACCTTTTAACCTTTCGAGGAATATATCGGAGGCGTCTATCACCCTTAGGGGTAGTCCCAAGCCTTTTAAAGCCTTTTCAACTTCCTCCCTCTCCCCCTCCCTTAAAAGTCCGTGGTCGATAAATATCGGTATAAGCTGGTCCCCTATAGCCTTGTAGGTCAAAACGGCGGCTACGGTCGAATCCACCCCGCCCGATAGGGCGGCTATTACCTTTTTATCACCAACCGTTTCCCTTATCTTCCTAATCTGCTCGCCGATGAAATCTTCCATAAACCAGTTTTTCTCCGCCTTTGCAACCTCAAAGACGAAATTGGCAATAATGTCGGTTCCGTGTTGGGTGTGGGTCACCTCCGGGTGGAACTGAACGCCGTAAAAATCCCTT
>CAZNBH010000161.1:0-2352 GCA_964571355.1 uncultured Aquifex sp. | reverse complement strand
AAATATGGCGAATTCCTCCCCTCCCCAGCGGATTGCAATGTCGTTTCTCCTTATTTGCCCCCTTAGAATTTGGGCTATATGTTTTAAAACCTTGTCCCCGAAGACGTGCCCGTAGGTGTCGTTTATACGTTTAAAGTGGTCCAAATCGAGGAGGATAAAGGAAACCGGTTCCCCCGCGAGGTATTTCTTTTTTAAAGTTTTCACCATAAAGGTGTTGAAAAACCTCCTGTTTAACAAACCCGTTAGGGGGTCTTTATAAGCCTTTTTTTCCAACCTGGTTAGGATTCTTTTGTATTTCGCCTGCCCGTAGAGGTAGAGGATAAAGTTCAGTATCCCCAACGAGATTAAAATGAAAACCTCTCCCAAAATGGTAAAAATCAAGTTGCTCCTATAAATGGTTTTCAAACTTTGAATTTTTTCCAGAAAGTGGTCAAAAATCTTGGCGTGGAAACTCCTAAACCTCCTTTGGAAATTGAAATATTCCTTTAAAAAATCCTCGAGGGGAATGTATTTATCCTCGATAAGGTTCCTTATAAAGGTGCTGTTGTAAATCTCCCTCTTAAAGGTTTCCCTTAACCTTTGGTCACCCGTGAGGGTGTAAAAGGTATCGGCATAGGCTATCAATTCACCCCTGTAGTAGTAATAGCTGTAGATAAAACCCCTATTGGAGGATTTCAAATCGACCAACCTCTCGGCGGTAAAGTCGGAGGTTACGGTCCAAAACTTGTGTAGGGTGTAAATAGTGTTGAGTTCCAAACTTAGGCTTTTTAGGCGCAATTTTGAACTAAGTTGGGAATAGTAATTGCACAATTGGTTTATCAGGCGGTCGTAGGCGAGGAGCAACCCCTTGGGGGTTTTAAATTTTTCCCTCTTCAACCTCAAAAGGGTTTGGTCCAGGTTTAGTAAATCCCCACAATTGCAGTAATATTGCCAATCTTTATTCTCCCTTAAGTGTTTTTCCAATTGAAAAATCTGTTCCCAATATTGTTTTTTATTATCAAAATTTATACTTTTCCCCACAAAGAGTTCCAAAGTTTTTAAAACCTTATCCTCGTTGAGGTAAAAAATAAGGGAGGAAATACTCCTTAAGGGGTATATCAAATTCTCCAAATCCTCTACGAGGGACAGGTTCGAAAAAGCCTTTTTAATAACGATAAAACCGAATATCAAAACAACCAAATAGGGAATCAAAAAGGCGAAGAAGAAAATTTGGCGGAGGTCATTATGCCGCACCGTAAATGGTTATTCTACTAAGTCGCGCAGATAATCGGGCAATTCGCCCTTTTTCTTGGATTTTTTACCAAAAATTTTGTCGACAATTTTGGGAGCGTAAATGAATACAACCGAACCGATTACGGCGGTGGTAATTATGTAAATCGCGTTTAAGGGTTGTAAAGCCTTGGGACCTATTGAGCTCACAACTATGGAGAATTCACCCCTGGGGATTAGTTCCAGAGCCGCCCTTAGGGAGAGTTTTTTCGAATAGCCGGCTAGCAGTCCACCAAAATACCCGGTGGCTATTTTACCCAAAATGCTGATAACCACCAATAGGGCTAAAAATAGGGGGTTGGGTAGTTCCTTTATTTCTGGTATCGAAGCCCCGAAATTGTAGAAGAAAATCGCCATAGAGAGCTCTTTCAGGTCGTTTAACGATTTTTCTATATCCTCGGCGAAGGGGGTCTCACCGAACATCAACCCCAATATGAAGGCTCCCAAAACCTCGCTTATCCCGAGGGAGTGGAAGAACCCGGCGATGAGGAGCAACAACCCGAGCATTAGGAGGATTACATCCTCGGCACCGGTTAAGACCTTTTCCAAATAGTGGGTAATCCTCGAAAGAATTAGCTTTCCTAAAACTATCGATACCGCTACAACTACGAACATTAAGGCTATGTTCCCCATAAGGGAGCCGAAGCTTAAATTACCCTCCGAAAGACCGAATAACACCGAGAGCAGAATAATGGAGATGATGTCCTCGAAAATGAGGATTCCCAAAATAAGTTCGGTTTCGGGGTTTATAAGCCTCTTGTAGTCTATTAGGAGCTTGGCGATTATCGAGGTCGACGACGGGTAGGCGACGGTTGCAATGAACAGCGCTTCAATAGTCGAAAAACCGAACAGTAACGCCAACCCGAAGGGTGGAAAGAAGTTAAAGACAAAGTCCAAAAGCCCCGCCTTCCACGACTTGGAGGTCATCGACTTAAGCTTTTCGATGTTGAACTCCAACCCGATGAAGAAAAACAGAAGGATAAGCCCTAGCTCGACAAAAAAGTGTAAGTGCTCGGCGTGAATAAAGTCCTTCGTAACCAGCCCGAGGAATATTATCGGTATTAGGGCGGGAATACCGAACCG
>CAZNBH010000160.1:0-2380 GCA_964571355.1 uncultured Aquifex sp. | reverse complement strand
AAACCTCCGAGGGTGGAGACCGCGAAAAAAATAGCCGACTTTATAGTTAAAAACGTTCCCCTCTCGGGGGATTGGTGCGTTTTGGATGTAGGTTGCGGAACCGGTCTTTTAACCCTTTTCCTCCAACCCTATGTAGGTTGTATAGATGCCGTAGACCCCTCGGAGGGGATGATAGAGGTTTTAAACGAAAAACTAAAGGCGTTAAACATCGATAACGTCCACCCCGTAAGGGCATCGATTGAAGAATTCGAAACCTCCCCCGAGAGGTACGACCTAATAGTCAGCTCGATGACCTTCCACCACATAGAGGACATCCCTTCGGTGTTGAAAAAATTGGACAAGTTCCTAAAAAGGGGTGGATATATTGCGATAGGAGACCTCTACAAGGAGGACGGAACCTTTCACCCCACCAACGAGGGGGTTTACCACTTCGGGTTTACCGAGGAGGATTTTAGAAATTACTTTTCCTCCGTAGGTTGGAAACTTTTGAAGTTTGAGGAGGTCCACCGAAGGGTAAAAAACGGAAGGGAATACCCCATAGTGGTAGCCATCGGGAGAAAGATACCTTAAAGGTTTGCCTTTCCTTTAAATTCCCTTGATTGGATAGAATAGTCTTAAATTTCAAAAAACCCTTTTGGGGAGGAAGGAATGGCTCAAAGAGGTATCAGGGAATACGACGCCAAAAGGATTTTGGCCAAGAACTGGAAGGATTACTTCGGCGACGAGTTCGAATACGACTTTAAAAGTGTTTTGATAACCCCCGAAACCGATTTGGACAAAGTTCCCGAAGAACACCCCTGGGTGTTGGAAACCCCCTTGGTCGCAAAACCCGACATGCTATTCGGTAAAAGGGGAAAACTAGGATTGGTTCTATACAAGATAAACAAACCCGGCGACGTTACTTGGGAAGACGTCAAGAAGTGGATTAAAGAGAAAATGGGGCAGGAAATCGAAATCAAAGGTGTAAAGGGTAAGCTCACCCACTTTATAGTTGAGCCCTTCGTGCCCCACGAAGCAAAGGACGAGTACTACGTCGCAATGACGCTATCCGACCAAGGGGACAAAATTTTTATGTCCGCCTTCGGTGGTATCGACGTAGAAGAAAATTGGGACAAGGTTAAAGAGGTAGTAATCCCCATATTGGCTTCCGAGGAGGAGGCTAACAAGCTCATAGAGGAAAACGTTCCCGAAGAAATCGAGGACAAAAAGGCGTTTGCCGAGTTTGTAAAAAGGCTTTACAAATACTTCAAGGACCTGCACTTCGCCTACTTGGAAATCAACCCCCTTGTGCTAAAGGGTAAAAAGGTCTACCCCCTCGATATGGTTGCAAGGCTCGACGATACCGCCCAATTCGTCGCCGGTAGGAAATGGGGAGAGGTCGAATTCCCCGCCGGTTTCGGTAGGGAGCTCACCCCCGAGGAGAAATACATCAAAGAAATGGACGAAAAGTCGGGTGCATCCCTCAAGCTCACCATCCTAAACCCCGAAGGAAGGGTTTGGTTGCTAATAGCCGGTGGTGGTGCATCGGTCGTTTACGCCGATACCGTTGCCGACCTCGGATTTGTGAAGGAGTTGGCAAACTACGGGGAATACTCCGGTAACCCCTCGAGAACCGAAACTAAAGAATACGCAAAGACCGTATTCGACCTTATGACCCGCGAAAAACACAAATCGGGTAAACCCAAAATCTTGATAATCGGCGGTGCTATTGCTAACTTCACCGACGTTGCCAAAACCTTCGACGGAATTATAGACGCTATGAAGGAATACGCCGACAAACTAAGGGAAGTCGGCGTAAAAATCTACGTCCGTAGGGGAGGACCCAACTACGAGGTCGGTCTGGCGAAAATCAAAAAAGCCGCCGAAGAGCTCGGTATACCCATAGAGGTTTACGGTCCCGAGACCCACATGACCGAAATAGTTAAAAAGGCGTTGGTCGACGACGAGAAAGCCGAAGCCAACGCTTAACTTTTTCCCTTTTATATACTTTTCAAAAAATAAAAAAGACCGGAGGTCTAAGTATGGCTAAACCCGATTATCTTTTGTTTGACAGGGATACCAAGGCAATCTTTTGGAACCTCAACCCCAACGCCATTCAGAGGATGCTCGATTACGACTATTTGGTAGGTAGAAGCCCCTCCATAGTTGCAATAGTTGCCCCCACCCAAAACAGGAAATTTGAAAAGTTTTTCTACGGAACCAACGAAATTTTGATACCTATATACAAGTCCACCCAAGAGGCGGCCGAAGCCCATCCCGAAGCCGACGTGTTGGTAAACTTCGCATCGTTCAGGACCGCCTATAAGGTGACTATGGAAGCCCTCGATATCCCCACCATTAGGACTATAGCGATAACCGCCGAGGGTATTCCCGAAAGGTT
>CAZNBH010000159.1:0-2407 GCA_964571355.1 uncultured Aquifex sp. | reverse complement strand
AAAACCTTTCGGAGGTTTTAATTATGGAAAGAGCCGTTTTGAGGGTTTACAAATACAACCCCGAGGTTGACGAAAAGCCCTATTACAGGGATTACGAGGTTCCCGTCGATAAAGCCCAAACCCTTTTGGACGCCCTATTTTATATTCAGGAAAACTTGGACCCCTCTTTGAGCTTTAGGTTCTTTTGCCGAGCCGCCGTTTGCGGTTCTTGCGCTATGAAGGTAAACGGTATTTCCCGCCTCGCCTGCAAAACACCTTTTAAACCTTTAGTGGAAAGGGCAAACGGTAAACCTATTACGGTAGAGCCTTTAAATTTCCTAAACGTGGTAAAAGACCTCGTTGTGGACCACGATAAGCCCTTTGAAAGTTTGAAAAAACTTCAAACCTGGTGCGAACCCAAGGAACCGATACCCGAGAAGGAATACAGAATTCCCCCCGAGGAGGTCAAACAATACGAAAGACCTACCAACTGTATCCTCTGCTTTGCCTGCTACGGCTCTTGCGAGGCGGTTATGGACGACCCCAACTATGCGGGTCCCTACGCCTTTTCGAGGGTATACCGCTACGTCCTCGATAGTCGGGTGAAGGAAGTACACAAGAAGGAAATGGTGAAAAGGGCTATGGAGGTGGGGGACATATGGAGCTGCGTCCAATGCCAAAAATGTATTTACGTATGCCCCAAGGGGGTTAGACCCGCCGAGGATATCCAAAACGTTAGGGGTATTGCCGCCGAGTACGGCTTTAAGGATTATCCCGGCGTTAAAAAACTCCAACACTTCGTCGATTGGGTTTACGCAACGGGTCAGATAAACAGGTTGGCTTTACCCGAGGAGGTTTACGGCGTAGACCCTACACCCCTTATAAACAAGTTTAAGGAAAGGGGAGCCGAGGTCTGGGAGGTTCCCAAACCCCTACCGGGATTGCTCGAATTTAGAGACCTCATTTTGGAGGTAATGAAGGAAAAAAGACCCCACCTGGATATAGACTTCCACCACGTTAGGAAAATCGACAAAAGGGTTGAAGAGGTGTTTAACGCCGACGTGTGCACCAAGGTGGTTGAGAAATTCGAAGAGAAAAAAGAAGACTTTTTCTCCCGCTTTTGGAAAAAATTTGCCCAATTCTTTGGGGCTTCCTCTTAATACTTTTCCCTTTGAGGTGAAAAGATGGAGATTAATTGGGAACTTCTCGAGGGAATAAACAATTTTTTCGAACAGTTAACCCCCGAGGTATTGGCACAACATCCCTGCAGGATAAGTCCCGAAACGGTTCTAAATTGGATTTACTCCGGGCAAAGAATTTTAATTGTAGATATAAGAACCCCAAACGAGCAGGGTTTTGTAGGTTTTACCTACCCCCATGTGTTGAAAATTCCTATGCACGAACTCTTTAAAAGGGAAAACATCGAAAAACTCCTCCAATACGGGGATTGGAAAATAGTAATAGCCTGCCGTGCGGGGGTTAGGTCGCTAATAGCAACCGCCTTTTTGAGGTTTTTGGGATTTAACAACGTTTATTCCCTCGAGGGTGGGATAAGTTATTTCACCCAGGTTATCCCCTACGGTTAGGAATTGGCAACCGAAACGGTGAGGTTTAAACTTGCAATTGTTGAAAAATTTTTGCACCTTTAAGGTTAGCGGTTCTTAAAACAAAGGGAGGGTTTCGTTATGAAACAAATAGGTTTCTATCAAGGGTGTTGCTTTCAGGGTCCCGACGCCCATATGTTCGATACTTTAAAAAAGGTCTTTGCGGACCTCGATGTGGATATAAAACTTTTGGAAAAAACCACCTGTTGCGGTGGTAATACTATAGACGAAGCCAATAAATTCCTCGTTTACTCGATAAATGCGAGAAATATTGCGTTGGCGGAGAAAGAAGGTTTAGACCTTTTGGTTACCTGCAATACCTGCTATATGGTTTTGGCTAAAACCAAGCACGCCCTCGACAACGACCCCAAACTGAAGGAGGAGATAAACAAACTCCTCGCCGAAGAGGGGTTGGAGTACAAGGGAACCGCCAAGATTTGGCACATCCTACCCTTCCTACTCGAGGAGGTCGGAATAGAGAAGATAAAGGAAAGGGTAAAAAGACCCCTAAAGGGTTGGAAGATAGCCACCTACTACGGTTGCCATATAAAGTATCCCAAGGAGACCGCCGTAGTCGACGCCGATAATCCCGAAGGTTTGGAGGAATTGATAGAAGCCCTCGGTGCCGAACCCGTCGCCGACTACGAGGGTAAGGATGTATGTTGCGGTTATCACGCCTACTATACCAATAAGGAGGTTGCCCTTAAAAAGGTGGTAAAAGCCCCCGAAGGGGCAAAAAAAGCCGGTGCGGAAGTTTTGGTAACCCCGTGCCCCCTATGCTTCAAAGCGCAGGACATTTACCAGGATATGGCTAAAACCGACCA
>CAZNBH010000158.1:0-2424 GCA_964571355.1 uncultured Aquifex sp. | reverse complement strand
ATGGGAGAGGTTATAAAGGAGGTCCTCCCCAACGGGGTTACCCTTTTGGTAAAACCTACCAAAGGTTGGGGAATAGTTGCGATACATACCTTTATAAGGGGTGGAATAGTTGACGAAACCCTTCCGGGGATTACAAACCTTACAACCTACCTCCTTATAAAGGGTTCGAAACACTTTTCCAAGGAACAAATAGCGGAAACCTTCGAGGACTACGGGGGAGGTATAGGAACCTCTACCGCCGACGAATACTCGGAGGTCGAAATCCTCACCAAGGTGGAGGGTTTGGATAGGGGTCTAACCGTTTTGAGGGACCTGTTGCTCGAACCAACCTTTCCCGAGGAAGACCTCGAAAGGGAAAAGAGGAACGTAATAACCGCTATAAGGTCTAAAAAGGAGCATCCCTTCCGCTTTGCGTATTCGGAGCTCAAAAAACTTACCTTTGGGGGAACGCCCTACGAGAGGGACACCCTCGGAGAGGAAAACTCTGTAAAAAAAATCACCCGAAGGGATGTAGAAAACCGCTGGAAGGAACTCCTAAGGGGTGGTAGGTTTGTGGTTTCCCTCGTGGGGGATATAGACGACGTGAATAAAACCCTCGAAAGGTTAAAGGAGACCTTTAAGGATATCCCCCAAGGGGGATTCGAATATCCGAAGTTCCAAAAAAGGGTAGAAAAAAACGAGCTCAAGACCCTTAAAAGGGAGGGAAGTCAGGCGACAATTGTGTGCGCCTTTAACGCACCCGAGTACAACACCGACCACTATTGGGCGGGGAAGGTTTTTAACGCCGTTTTGGGGGACGGGTTTACATCGCTCCTCTTTAGGGAACTGAGGGAAAAGAGGGGCTACGCCTACGCGACGACCTCCTTCTACCCGACGAGGGTCAATATGCCGAGGCTTTTCACCTACATAGGAACGGCACCCGAAAAAGCCCAAAACGCTTTGAAGGATATGCTCGAGGTTACAACCTCTTACCCCTTCGGGGAGGAGGAGGTAGAAATAGCCAAGAAAAAGATTATCGGCGATTGGCTTATGGACCATCAAACCCGCTCCCGCCAGGCGTGGTATCTCGGTTGGTTTGAAACGATAGGTTTGGGCTACGAAACCGATAGGTTATTCGTTCAAAGAATAAAGGAAACCCCCTTCGGGGAGGTAAAAAAGATTAGGGAAAGGTATATAGACCACCTCCACCACTGCGTGGTGGTGTCCCCTTAACCTTTACTCTTTTGCCATGTCCAAACCCAATCCCCCGATGATGGAAAAGGAGGCTACAAAGAGAACCACCTTAAGGTAATCGGTAAAGTCGTTTACCACGTTGGGGTAAACCCCCAAAAGGGCTACCACAAAGGCGGAAACCAAAAGGGAAAAAACCGCCGTGGTGAGCAACCTAAGCTGAAAGAACCCCAAAACGGTTTGGTTTGCCCATTGTTTCCTGTTCCCGTATCGAACGAAGAAATTCGCCACCAAGAGGACGAATAAAAAAATCGTCAGTATGTGGAACCACGAAAGCCTTTGGGCTAACTCCCAAATCTCTTCGCTGAGCGACATCGTGAGGGCTACCGCCACCGCCCCCGCCAATTCCTGCATAAGGTCGTCCAAACCGAGTTTATGGGGTTTGTTTTCTTCCACGAGTTGGTCTATTTCCTTCTTTAAAACCTCTATTCGGTCGTTCAGGATTTTTATATCCTTGTCGAGTTCTTCCAATTTGTCCCTCTCCTCCATGGGTTCTGCAGAATTTTAAAACCTTTAAATGTTAAAGGGACTTAAGCCAACCCCTTTAGGATTTTTTCCAGTTTTTCCCGCTCCCTTTGGAGGTTTTCGATATCCTCAACCCAAAGGGGGTCTCCCAACTTTATTTCGAGTTCCGAAAAAGGGAAGGGTATAAGAAAGTTGTCCCACGTGGGGAGCCTTACCCCCCTTACCTTTACCCTTACGGGGTAAATAGGTCTTTTTGAATACCAGGAGGCGTAAAGAATGCCTCCCTTTACCCTTCGGGGGGGACCTTTAGGTCCGTCGACGGTGATTGCAACGTGGTATCCCATCTCCAAAGCCTTTAACACCCCCCGAAGGGCTTTTGTTCCCCCTTTATACCTCCCCTCGTCGCTCGAGCCCCTTACCGTGTAAAAACCGAGCCTCTTTAAAACCCGTGCAATAACCTCCCCGTCCCCGTGGAGGCTTACCACCGTTGCCAGCTTTTCCCTAAAGGCTCCGTACAAAACCAAGGGGAGAAGCTCGCCGTGGTAGAGGGCTATAAGCACCGGTCGGTCTTTTTCTATCCGTTCCCAAAATCGGTCGTCGAATTTCAAAGTTTTCCTAAGCCCCTTGAGGGTAAGGTATAGGAACAAATCCCCCCTTTGGAGGATTTTCCTAAGGTAGGGTCTCCAAAAAAGGGGGTCTATATGCATTAACTAACTATTAAATGGAACT
>CAZNBH010000157.1:0-2426 GCA_964571355.1 uncultured Aquifex sp. | reverse complement strand
TTTGCAATAACCTCCAACGCCTATTGGAGATTTATTGATTACAACAACCTAAGGGAGAAAATTCAAGAAGAACTAAAAGGGTTGAATATAGACGACGTAGAAGACCTCGAGAGGAGGGCTTTCAGAATAAGGGAACTCATAAAGAGTGGAGAATTTCCCGAAGACCTCGAGGAGGAAATAAGAAAGTTCTACTACGAACTCGGGAAAAAATACGGAATGGAAAACGTAGACGTGGCGGTTCGTTCTTCCTCCACCGCCGAGGACTTACCCGATGCCTCCTTTGCCGGTCAGCAGGAGACCTACCTAAACGTCGTCGGTGCGTCGTCGTTGCTCGTTCACGTTAAAAAGGCTTTCGCATCCCTCTTTACCGCCCGTGCTATAGCCTACAGGGAAAAATTTGGCTTTGACCACTTCAAGGTAGCCCTCGCAATAGCGGTTCAGAAAATGGTGCGCTCCGACCTCGGGGCTTCGGGGGTTATGTTTACCCTCGACACCGAAAGCGGATTTAGGGATGTAGTTCTAATAAACGCCATCTACGGTCTCGGGGAGATGATAGTTGGGGGGCAAGTGGTCCCCGACGAGTATATCGTGTTTAAACCCACCTTTAAAGAGGGATACGCCGCAATTATAGAGAAAAAACTCGGAAGAAAAGACCTAAAAATGGTCTACGGGGCGGGCGAAGAGAGAACCAAGGTTATACCCGTTCCCCTCGAAGACCAAAAGAAATTCGCCCTAACCGACGAAGAAATACTAACCCTCGCCGATTGGGCTATAAAGATAGAGGAGTACTACTCCAAAAAGCTCGGTAGATACTCCCCTATGGATATCGAGTGGGCTAAGGACGGGCAATTGAACCAGCTTTTCGTGGTTCAAGCGAGACCCGAAACCATCCACGCCAACAAAAATCCCAATATTGTAAAGGTTTACAAAATAAAAACCCCCGAGGAGGAGAGAAGGAAGAAAATCCTCGTTACGGGTATAGCGGTAGGCGACAAAATAGGAAGCGGTAAGGTAAGGGTTCTCCACTCGTTGGAGGAGGCAAAGGACTTCAAAGAAGGGGAGGTTTTGGTTACCGATATTACCGACCCCGACTGGGAACCGATAATGAAAAAAGCCTCCGCTATAGTCACCAATAGAGGTGGTAGAACCGCCCACGCCGCAATCGTTGCAAGGGAATTGGGAATTCCCGCCGTAGTCGGAACGGGTAACGCAACCGAAATATTAAAGGACGGGCAAGAGGTAACGGTATCCTGTGCCGAGGGAGAGGTCGGATACGTTTACGACGGCCTGCTCGACTACGAGGTCGAAGAGGTTGACCTAACCAAGGTTGAAAGACCTAAGAGGACCAAGATTTTGGTAAACGTTGCAAATCCGAACACCGTGTTTAGATACGCGTATCTCCCGGTCGACGGGGTCGGATTGGCGAGGGAAGAGTTCATTATCAACAATTACATAAAAATCCACCCCTTGGCACTGCTACACTTCGAGGATATTAAGGAGCTTTACAACCGCTTAAAGGAAGCCGGTTTGGTAGACCCCAAAGGTTGGGTTCAATTTAGGGCTATTTATGCCTTCGCAAACGGGAAGCTCAAGGAAAAACTCGCCCTCGGAAAGGATAATAGGAGGATTAACCTAAAGAGGTTAATCCAAGATATCGAAGACCTCACCTTTGGGTACGAGGATAAGGTTACCTATTACGTTAAAAAACTCTCCTATGGAGTTGCCAAAATAGCGGCGGCATTCTATCCCAATCCGGTTATAGTTAGGTTCTCCGACTTTAAATCGAACGAGTACGCCAACCTAATAGGTGGTCAACTCTTCGAACCGGAAGAGGAAAACCCGATGCTAGGTTTCAGGGGAGCCTCGAGGTATTACTCAAAAATCTTTAAGGATGCCTTCGGAATGGAAGTTCAGGCAATGCTCCGAGTCCGCAACAAGATGGGACTTAAAAACGCTATAGTCATGATACCCTTCTGCAGGACGCCCGAAGAAGGTCTAAAGGTTCTCGAGGTGATGAAGGAATACGGTCTCGACAAGGATAAGGAAGGGCTAAACGTTTTCGTAATGGCGGAGCTACCCTCCAACGTGTTCCTCGCCGACAAATACGCCGAGGTATTTGACGGCTTCTCAATAGGTTCGAACGACCTAACCCAGCTAACCTTGGGTCTCGATAGGGATAGCGGCTTGGTAGCCTACCTCTACGACGAAAGAAACGAAGCGGTTAAAAGGGCTATCGAACACATTATTAAAACCGCTAAAAAATACGGTAGAAAGGTCGGTATTTGCGGACAAGCACCTTCCGACTTCCCCGAGTTTGCCGCTTGGCTTGTCGAGCAAGGTATAGACACCATTTCGGTCAACCCCGATGCCGTCCTAAAAACCCTAAAAACTGTGGTTCAAAAGGAAAAAGAGCTCGGTCTTTAATT
>CAZNBH010000156.1:0-2437 GCA_964571355.1 uncultured Aquifex sp. | reverse complement strand
CCCTGCCCGTCTATGAGGGGGTAGCGCATCGTAAAGGGTTGCGCCATCCTTACCAAGGTGTCGTAAACCGCTTGGTCCCCGTGGGGGTGGTAGAAGGATAGGATATGCCCGACCACCCTGGCGCTCTTTTTATAGGGTTTATTGGGCAAAAGCCCTATTTCGTACATCCCGTATAAAATCCGACGTTGAACGGGCTTTAACCCGTCCCTGACGTCGGGAATTGCACGCCCGATAATAACGGACATCGCGTAATCGAGGTAGGACTGCTTAGCCTCCTCCTCGATTGGGACCTTTATTATTTCTTCCGACATAAAGAGGTTATTTTAATTCATAAGGATACAAATAAAATTTGTATGGCGGAGGGGGCGGGATTCGAACCCGCGGGCGGGCTGCGAACCCGCCAAGGGATTTCAAATCCCCCGCCTTCGTCCGCTCGGCCACCCCTCCTACCAAAATTGATAAATTATGCCCTAAAAAGGGCGAAGAGATAAACCCTTTTAGCCCCCACCGACTTGAGAAGGTAAGCCACCTCGGAGGCTGTGCTGCCGCTCGTAAGGAGGTCGTCCACAACGAGAACCGTTTTTCCCTTTAAAATCCCCGCGTAGCGGGCGTCTATTTTAAAGGCGTTTTTAACGAGCCTTTTCCTCTCCTCCACATTTTTGCTCGAGGCGAGGGGCTTCCTCAAAAGCCACCTCCTTTTTATAAAACCCCTATAGGGGATATCCATTGTTTTCAAAAGTTCCCCCACGGGGTCAAAACCCCTCGAAAACCACAACCTAAAGGGGTTTGTAGGTATATAGGTAACCTCGTCGGGGTTTATCTCCCTTATATACCCCTCAAGGAAAGGTTTTACCATTTGTCCCAAGGGGTGGAGGAGTTTTTTTACCCCTTCGAACTTAACCAGTCCAACGAGCTCCTCCGCAACCCCCTTGTAGGGTGCAAAGGTTTTATACCCGTCCAAATAGGGGATTTCGAGGATATCCCTCTCCGGTTGGGGTTTGATGGAGAAGAGGCAACGTTCGCAGAGGTGGGGAAAAGACCCCAGTTTGTTCCCGCAAAGGGTACAGTTTTCCCCGAAAAAAACTTTAAGGGGAAGGTTTTTTATCAACCTTTCCCCTCGGCGGATTCCTCTTTTAGGTTCGGTTTTAGGTCGAGGTCTATTTTTTTGGCGTCCGCCCAAAGCCAGTCGAGCCCGTAGTAGTCCCTAACATCGGGGAGCATAACGTGGACTATGACGTCCCCGTAGTCGAGAACCACCCAACGGTTGTACTCCCTACCCTCCACGTGGTGGGGGAGCTCCCCCGTTTCCCTCTTTATCATCTCCTCGACGTAGTCGGAGAGGGCTTTTGCGTGGGTGTCGGAGGTAGCCGATGCGATAACGAAATAATCGGCAAGGGAGGTTAAACCCCTAACGTCGAGGGCTACGATGTTTTCCCCCTTCTTGTCGTCCAACAGTTGGGCTATTTTTTTTACAAAAGCTTTTCTATCCATGACTTCTCTTCCTTTCCCTCCTTTTTAATCTTTAATAGTTGTTTGTAATATTTATCCTCGCCGAATTTTTCTTTGTAAATTTTCAAGTTTGCATCACCCTTTTTACGGGCTTCCTCCGCTATTTTTTGCCACCTTTCTACCTGCTGTTTAAAAAATTCCAATCTCTTTTGGGCTGCTTTTAAATCGGTAACCTTTTTACGGTCTATTAACCTCTTGAGTTCCTTATAACGTTTTTTCCAATACTTTTCCTTTTTGCGTGCGTAGGAAGGGGTCAGGTAGAGGTTTTTAATGTAGTGGTATAACACCTCTTGGGTGTTTATGTCGTTGGGATAGTTCAGGAGGAGGTATTCAAACCTCAAGGCGGCGGGATAGTAATAACCGTAATCCTCGTAAAACTTCGCTATGAGGTAATAATGCTTTACCAACTTACGGCGGGCTTCGTCTATCAGTTCCTCTATTTGGGGGGCGTATTTGCTGTTTGGGAACTTTAGGAGGAACTGTTTTGCAACCTCTATAGCCTTTAGGGTGTAGGTTTGGTCCCTCCACGGGTCGGGGGAAATCTTTAGATAGGCGTTTATCAAATAGAGGTAAGCCTCCTCAATATTTTTCGCCGTGGGGTAATAGGTTATGTAGTCCTCCAATTCGAGGATGGCGTCCTCGTATTTCCCGTCCTTGTAGAGTGCCAGGGCGAGTTTGTACTTGAGGTTTTTAATCTGTTCGGGGGTCAAATACGCCATTCCCGCCTCGGCTTGGCGCAAATATTCGGCAGCCCCACCGTAGTCCCCCTTATTGAACAGGGCTATACCTTTGGCGTAATTCTTTTGCGCTTTTTCAGCCCTTTCCTTTTCGGTAGGCTTTCCGCACGAAAAGAGCAAAAACCCCACCGCCGATAGGAGTAGAACCCTCTTTAACATAGCCTCAAAGAGGCTAATTTTAAACGTCGCAA
>CAZNBH010000155.1:0-2459 GCA_964571355.1 uncultured Aquifex sp. | reverse complement strand
GCCCTCGAAGCGGTAAAAGCGGGAGCCGATTACCTCGGCTTTATCCTCTTTCCGAAATCCCCCCGATACGTATCGCCGGAAAAAGCCGCCGACATAATAGGACATCTCCCCGAAGGGGTCAAAAAGGTTGCCGTGGTGGTAAACGAACCGGTGGAAAGGCTTGTAGAACTGTTGGACTACGGATTTGACCTCATACAGCTCCACGGGGACGAAACCCCCGAGGTTATAGAAATACTCCCCCCGGAGCAGGTGATAAAGGTTTTCCGCGTAAAGGATAAATTCGATAAAAACCTCTTAAAGGATTGGAAGGGGGTTTACGCCTTTTTACTCGATACCTACAAAAAGGAAACCTACGGGGGAACGGGGGAAACCTTCAATTGGAACATAGCCAAAGACCTTGTAGGGGAAGGTTACAAAATCTTCCTTTCGGGGGGATTAAATCCCGAAAACGTTCAAAGGGCTATTTGTGAGGTTAAACCTTACGCGGTGGACGTATCGAGCGGTATAGAACTCCGAAAGGGTAAAAAGGATTTAAAAAAACTCAAGGAGTTTATCGAAAAGGCTAAAAACGTTGGGTGTTAAATCGGTTTTCGTTTTCCTCTAAAGGTCTTTTCGGAAAAAGTTATCCCACTCGGGGGATGGCGATAATTCTTAATCCATGCAAGGGTATCTAAAACAGGAACTCCAAAGGGTTATAAAGGATAAATACAACCTAAGCGGGATTGATTTTAAGGTGGAAAAACCCCGTAGGAAGGAATTCGGAGACCTCGCCACCAATGTGGCTTTTATATTGGCGAAACACCTAAAGAGGAACCCCTTCGAAATAGCCCAAGAACTGGCGGAGGAACTCGAAAAAAATCCCTCCTTCGAAAGTGTAGAGGTTGCAAAACCCGCCTTTATCAACTTCAGATTTTCAAAAAATTACTATTACGGTGTTTTAAAGAAAATCCTCTCCGAGGGGTTTGAGTACTACAGGGAAAACCTCGGGTTGGGAAGGAAGGTTCAGGTCGAGTATGTGAGCGCCAACCCCACGGGACCCCTCCACCTCGGTCACGGAAGGGGGGCGGTTGTCGGCGATGTGATTTCAAACTTACTCGACTTTTACGGGTGGAATGTTACGAGGGAGTACTACATAAACGACGCCGGCAACCAGATTAGGATGCTCGGCATTTCCATTCTCTACCGCTATTTAGAACTGATGCTAAGCCTCGTTTACGAAGGTGCTTATTCAAATCAGCAGTATTTAATAGCCAAACCGGGGGAGGCGACCAAAAAGGACTTGCTTTACGCCAAGATTTCGACCCTCTTTAGGGAAATAGGGGACGAATTCGAACAAAACGGCTACAGGGGTGAATACGTCAAGGAGTTGGCGCAAAAGGTTTACGACCTCTATAGGGAACAGATATTGGAACTCCCCAAGGAGGAAGCTATAGCTTTCCTATCGGAGTTCGGTCTAAAGGAGATGCTCGAGGAAATAAAGAGGGATTTGGAAGATTTCGGTATAACCTTCGACGTGTGGTTTTCCGAAAAATCCCTTTACCAAACGAGGTACGTTGAAAAAACCTTAAACTATTTGAGGGAAAAAGGGCTTCTCTACGAAAAGGACGGGGCGGTTTGGTTTAAAACCACCGAGTTCGGCGACGACAAGGATAGGGTGGTGATAAAAAGCGACGGAAGTTATACCTACTTCGCCTCCGACATAGCCTACCACTACAACAAGTACTTAAGAGGCTTTCACAAGGTTATAAACGTTTGGGGGGCGGACCACCACGGCTATGTGCCCCGTGTAAAGGCGGCTATAAAGGCTTTTGGAGTTCCCGAAAATTGGCTCGATGTCGAGTTGGTTCAACTGGTCAAGCTCTTTAGGAACGGAAAAGAGGTCAAGATGTCCAAAAGGGCGGGGAATTTCGTAACCCTTAGGGAGCTCCTCGACGAAGTGGGAAAGGATGTTATAAGGTTTTGGTTTATAACCAAGAGGAGCGATACCCCCCTCGATTTCGATATAGATAAAGCCAAAGAGGAGAGCTCGGAAAACCCCGTTTTTTACGTCCAATACGCCCACGCCCGTATAAGCGGCATCTTTAGGGAGGTCAAAAACCGCAAAGGTTTCGACCCCGAAAGGGAATTCGAATTCAACCCCGAACTTTTAAACACCGAAACGGAAATAGAGCTTATAAAACACCTCGCCGCCCTCAAGGATGAGCTTGTTTCCATAGCCCAAAGTAGGGAAATCCATCTCCTGCCCCAATTGGCTATAGAGCTCGTTAAAAAGTTCCACTACTACTACAACCATTACAGGGTGCTGGTCGACGACGAGGAGCTTATGAAAGCCCGCCTCGCCCTTCTAAAGGCATTGCGAACCGCCTTAAGGCTCATATTCAAATTTATCGGTATATCCGCCCCCGAGAGGATGTAAGCTTTCCCCCTTGCCCCTCCCGTTTTTTGGCTGAATTTAATTA
>CAZNBH010000154.1:0-2516 GCA_964571355.1 uncultured Aquifex sp. | reverse complement strand
AAAATGCCCGCCTTCGGCGGGGTTTTCACCTCCCTATACCGTGGAATGCCGCAATTGCCGCGG
Organism: uncultured Aquifex sp.; assembly: GCA_964571355.1. Classification (GTDB taxonomy): domain Bacteria; phylum Aquificota; class Aquificia; order Aquificales; family QOAS01; genus QOAS01. The sequence goes on along the minus strand of CAZNBH010000154.1, from coordinate 2,453 downwards.
CTATAGCCAAAACCTTGTCCTCGGGGGGTCTTTCCTCCTCGAGTTTGAAGGTGGGGAGTTTTTCCTCCAAGTACTTGGTTGTGAACTTACCGGCCATAAAGTCGGGGTCGTTCACTATAGCCTTGTGCAGGGGTATATTGGTCGGAACACCCCTTACGATAAACTCGTCCAATGCCCTTTTAGCCCTCCTCACCGCCTTGTCCCAGGTTCTACCCCTTACGATGAGCTTGGCAATCATCGAGTCGTAATAGGGGGGTATGACGTAGTCCTTGTAAACCGCCCCGTCTATACGGACGCCGGGACCCCCGGGGGAGTAGTAAGCTGTTATCTTACCCGGTGCGGGTGCAAAATTCCTCTTGGGGTCTTCGGCGTTTATACGGAACTCTATGGCAAAACCCCTAAAGAGTATCTCGTGCTGTAGGAAGGGTAGGGGTTCCCCTTCGGCTATTTTAATCATCAGCTCGACTATATCGACGCCGGTAATCTCCTCGGTAACGGTGTGCTCAACCTGCAGGCGGGTATTCATCTCGATAAAGTAAAAGTTCCCGTGCTTGTCGACGAGATACTCTATAGTTCCTACATTCTCGTAACCGATTTTTTGAATCGCCTTAACCGAGAGTCCCAACAGCTTCTGCCTTACATCCCAGGATAGGTTGGGCGAAGGTGCGACCTCTACAATCTTTTGGTGTCTCCTCTGTATGGAGCAGTCCCTCTCCCCGAGGTGGATAACGTTTCCGTACTTATCGGCGACTATTTGCACCTCTATGTGTTTGGGGTCTTCTATAAATTTTTCGATAAAGAGGTCTCCTTTACCGAAAAAGGTTTCTGCCTCTTTGTAGGCTTGGGGAAATTGGGCTTCGAGCTCCTTTTCGTTCCAACAAACCCTTACACCCCTACCACCACCGCCGTAGGCGGCTTTTAAAATTACCGGATAGCCTATTTCCTTGGCTATTTTCTTTGCGGTTTCAACGTCGTGAATAGGTTCGGCTACACCGGGAACGACCGGTAAACCCGCCTCTTCCATCGTTTTTTTTGCCTGAACCTTATCACCGAAAAGCCTTATATGTTCGGGCTTGGGACCCACCCAAATTAGTCCTTTCCTTATAACGTATTCGGCAAAGTCGGGGTTCTCCGCCAAAAACCCATAACCGGGGTGTATAGCGTCCGCCCCCGCGTAGCGGGCAATGTCCACTATTTTGTGGTAATCGAGATAAGCCCTAATGGGGTCTCCGGGTATTAGATAGGCTTCATCGGCTTTTTTTACATAGAGGGCGTTGGCATCGGCTTCCGAGTAAATCGCAACCGTTTCTATACCGAGCTCCTTGCACGCCCTTATTATTCTTGTCGCCACCTCCCCCCTGTTGGCTATGAGCAGTTTTTTTATCCTTCGCTGTTTTATCATTGCTCCAACCTCCGTAGGTTGTTGTTCATCTATTACCACTTTTGGGGTAATCCTCCTTTATTCTACCCCTTTGGGAAAGGGGATTTTGTGAACCCCTTTTGGGGGAAGGATAATAGACCTTCCGATGGTTGTGGTTAGAAAAATCAAAGCCCTCGGGGATGTGGTCAAATTCTCCCATACCGTGTTCGCCCTCCCCTTTGCCCTCGCCTCGGTAATCCTGTTAACCGATAAAGTCCCCCCCCTTTCGAAGGTGCTCTATATAATCCTCGCCCTCGTATTGGCGAGAACCGCCGGTATGGCTTTTAACCGCTGGCTCGACTACGACATCGATATAAAAAACCCCCGAACCCGCAACTGGGCTCATATAAGGGGGGAAATCCCCGTGGAGTGGGTAAAACTTTTGGCGATTTTTTCCTCCGCGGGGTTTATATTGGTCTCCTCCCTAATAAATATGCTCACCTTTATACTCTCCCCCGTGGTGGTTTTTTTGCTCTGGTTTTACCCCCTCGCCAAGAGGATTACCCATTTACCCCACTTCGTTTTAGGTGTCGTTTACTTTTTAATTCCCGTTGCGGTGGATATCGCCCTAAACGGGAGGGTCTCCCTAACGGCGGTTTTACTCGGTTTGGGAATGGCCACGTGGGTTAGCGGTTTCGATATACTCTACGCCCTTCAGGACTACCACTTCGATAAAGCCCACGGGGTAAAATCGCTCCCGGTAAAGCTCGGCATAGAGGGTGCGATTAAGGTAGCCCGCCTATTGCACCTTTTAACCTTTTTGTTCCTCTTGGCGGTTGGCTTTGTTCACCCCAAACTGGGTTGGTTTTACTTTTTGGGACTATCGGTGTTAGCCCTATTTTTGGTTTACGAACACAGGTTGGTGAAACCGAACGACCTATCGAAGTTGAACAAAGCCTTTTTTACCGTAAACGGGTGGATTAGCGTCCTTTATTTCCTTATAGTGGCTATAGATGTCTTTCTCCTTTAAAGGGAAAAGGGAAAAAAAGAGCTTAAAAGTCGGAGGGTAACTCTTTATAGCAGAACCACCAGT
>CAZNBH010000153.1:0-2550 GCA_964571355.1 uncultured Aquifex sp. | reverse complement strand
ATATTTCCCTCCATAACTTGGAAAAAAATTTAATAGCCCCTTTGGGGGAGAATCGGTTTTTCGTTGAAAATTTCCCAATTTTGGGAACAGGGTAAACAAAACCCTTATTGTAAAATTTCAAGTCGAACCTATGCTCGCAAAGGTTTACTTTTCCCAAAATCCCGTTTTGAGGTTCGCCGTTGAGGAGGTCCTTTTAAAGTTTCACGACGATATTTTTCTCCCAAAAAAGGAATACGACCTCGTTTTAATCGCCTTGAGTCCCGAGGTTTACCCCTGGGACGAGGAGGTTGTGAGGACTTTCGACCACTACTTTGGGAAAAACCGTTGGTTGGCGTTCCATTCCCTCACCTCCTTTGCCAACGAAAAGGTTGTAGAAAAAAGTCTTACCGCCTTATTTATAAGGTTCGAGAGAAAGGGGAGGTTTCACATCTTCCACATGAAGGATTTAACGAAAAACTACCAAAAGGCTTTGAGGTTAACCGCCGAATACCTGAAGAACCGCCCCAAACACAGCCTAAACATAATCCTAACCAGTTTTTCCCACGGGAGGATAGGTTTTTTTATAGAGGATTTGGCGAAGTATTTGACCAAAACCTCCAACATCGTGGGAGGTGTGGCGTCGGGTTTGGAACAAAACGGGAAAACTATCACCGAAATATTTACCTCCAAGGGGATAATAAACGACGGATTTGCCATTTTGAGTTTGGAGAATGTGGTTTCCCGCTTTGGGATATCGTTCGGTTATATCCCCATAGGTCCCGTTTATACGATTACCCGTGCGGAGGAAAATTTTGTTTACGAGATTAACGGCGAAAGTATTGAATTTTTAAAAAGAAACCTTTTGAGGAACTTGGAGGAGGATATCCGCTATTTGTGGTATATCCCGATGTTGGTCCTCAACGAGGAGGGACTTGTTTCCATCTTGAGGAGCTATAAGGGGTTCGGAAAGGATTTTGTTGAGTTTTACGGTCCCATCAAGGAGGGTTGGAAATTCCGCTTTTCCTTTGCCGATAAAAACGAACTTATAAAAGCCGATAAGAACGAAGCTTTAAAGATTAAAGAGGCTCTAAAGAGTGTGGATTTGGCTTTTAATTTTTCCTGCGTAGCCCGCCAGTACGTGTTGGAAGAGCTCCAAACGGAGGAATCGAAGCTCTACGCTTCGATTTTGAACGCCCCCCTCTTTGGCTTTTACACCTTTGGGGAAATAGGTCCCGATAAGGGGGGTAAGGATTTGAAGTATTACAACCAGACGAGCGTCGTTATGGCGGTTAGGGAAATTTGAGGTGGAAGGCTATGAGGGAAAAGCAAAAAATCCAAATCTTGCTCAACCTCCTCGAGGAGATAACCCAAAGCTACGACGAAATTTTAAAGGAAAACCAAAAGCTCCTAAAGGCGCTCGAAAAGGAGGCTACCACGGACCATTTGACCGGTCTCCTCAACCGTAGGGCTGTCTTGGAGGCTCTAAAGAGGGAGATAGAGCGGATTAAGAGGGATAAAGGGGAAACCCTTTGCCTGTGCTTTGCCGATTTGGACAACTTTAAACAGGTAAACGACAAATTTGGACACAACGAAGGGGATAAGGTATTAAAGGAATTTGCCAACATTTTGAGGAAAAGTTTGAGGGCTTACGACATCGTGGGGAGGTGGGGAGGCGACGAGTTCCTCGTGGGGGTAATAAACTGCGATTACTTCCACGATAGGGAAAAGTGCAAAAATTGTCCCATCTATGGGAGGATTTCGGAGCAACTGAAAAAGGTAGGGGAAAAATACGGTATCCCTTTGGGGGTATCCTGCGGAGCGGTGAAAATCCCCACCGAGGTGACCGATTTGGAGGAGGCTATAAAGCTCGCCGATAAGAGGGTCTACGAGGCAAAGGAACGGGGTAAGGGGAAACTAATAACCGACTAAGACGATATAACCCCCAAAAGGGGAAACCCTAAAATTAGACCTTACGATGTTGTTGTCTTCCTCCAACACCCTGAAGGGGATAGCCGAAAAGGTTTTAAACAACGGGAGGATAAGCGAAGAGGAAGCCCTGTTCCTCTTAAGGGAAACCGATTTAAACACCTTGGGATACTTGGCCAATAGGGTGCGCAAGAGGTTTCACCCCGATAACGTTGTCACCTTTGTGGTCGATAGAAATGTCAACTACACCAATATATGTATAACCCGCTGCAAGTTTTGCGCCTTTTACGTCCCCTACGGGGAGAAGGAAAAAGGTTATGTCCTCCCGTTGGAGGAAATCCTAAAAAAGGTTCGGGAGCTGGTGGAGTGGGGGGGAACCACCCTTTTGATGCAGGGTGGGATAAACCCCGATTTGGGTCTCGAATACTTCGAAAACCTATTTAGGGAAATAAAAAAACATTTTCCCCAGGTGCAAATCCACTCCCTATCGGCTCCCGAAATAGTTTATTTGGCTAAAAAAGAGAAACTCTCGGTGGAGGAGGTCTTAAAACGCCTTAAGGAGGCCGGTTTGGATTCGGTTCCCGGTGGGGGTGCGGAGATTTTAACCCAAAGGGTGAGGAATATAATCAGCCCCAACAAGTGCAC
>CAZNBH010000152.1:0-2563 GCA_964571355.1 uncultured Aquifex sp. | reverse complement strand
GAGTTTTTATGAACCCCTTCGGTGTAGTACTTGGTCTCGAAATCCTTTTCCCTTTTGGGGGTTCTAACGTCGTGTTTTTTACTCGCAATGGAGAAAGTCCACCAATAACCCGCGTAGGTGGGTATTACCGCGGTGTAGAGGTCCACTATGGGGAAGACCGCCTTAAGGTTGTTTTGAAATCTCCGGACTATGTCGAGGTGGTAGTGTATCGACTCGCTCTGCCCTACGTAAATGCCGTCCTCCTTGAGGGCTCTAAAGACGGTTTTAAAAAACTCCTCGGTGGTAAGGGCGTAGGCGAACCCTACCGGGTCGGTGCTGTCGACGATTATAACGTCGAACTCGTTCTCGTAATCCTGGAGATATTTAACCCCGTCCTCGTTTACAACTATCGCCCTCGGGTCGTCGAAGCTCTTCGAGAGGTTGGGGAAAAATTTCTTTGAGGTTTCTATTACCTCTTTATCTATATCTACTAGAACAGCCTCTTCGACCGTTTTGTGCTTTAAAACCTCTCTTAGGGTTCCCCCGTCCCCTCCGCCGATTATTAAAACCTTTTTGGGATTGGGATGCGCCATTAGGGGAACGTGGGCGAGCATTTCGTGGTATATAAACTCGTCCCTTTCGGTGAGCTGAACAACCCCGTCGAGAACCAAAACCTTTCCAAAGAACGGATTTTCGAATACCAGGATTTCTTGGTATTTACTCTTTGTGTGATAGAGGACGTTGCCCACCGTATAGCAGTGCCTTACCGGAGCGTAGGGGTCCCTTTCGAAAAAATGGATGTCGAACATAGTCAATAATTTTAAAAATCCCCCCGTTGGATAACCTTAATTTGTTTATGGAATACCACGTAAAGGATTTATCCCTTGCCGATTTGGGAAAAAACCGCATCGAGTGGGCCGGGCGGGATATGCCCGTCTTGAGAAAAATAGGGGAGGAGTTTGAAAGGGAAAAACCCTTTAAGGGTATAACCATAGGGGCATGCCTCCACGTTACGACCGAAACGGCCAACTTAATGATTACCCTAAAGAAAGGCGGTGCCGATGTTTATCTAACCGCTTCCAACCCCCTTTCGACCCAGGATGACGTTGCCGCCGCTCTCGTTAAGTATTACGACATTCCCGTTTTCGCCATCCGGGGTGAGGATAGGGAGACCTACTACCAACACCTCAAGGAAATAATTAAGAGGGAACCCCAAATAGTGATAGACGACGGGGCGGACCTCATTTCTACCATTCACAAGGAGCACCCCCAACTGGCGGAAAGAATTTGGGGGGGTATGGAGGAAACCACCACCGGGGTTATCCGTCTAAGGGCTATGGAAAAGGATGGGGTTTTGAAATTCCCCATTATTGCGGTTAACGATGCCTTGACAAAGCACCTCTTCGACAATAGATACGGGACGGGGCAGTCGACCATCGACGGGATTTTAAGGGCTACCAACCGATTGCTGGCTGGTTCCTACTTCGTCGTGGCGGGTTACGGATGGTGCGGTAAAGGGGTTGCCATGCGCGCCCGCGGAATGGGTGCTATAGTTATCGTGACCGAGGTGGACCCGATAAAAGCACTCGAGGCGAGAATGGACGGCTACCTCGTCATGCCTATGAAGGAGGCGGCAAAGCTCGGCGATTTCTTCGTTACGGTGACCGGAAACACCTCCGTAATCAGGAAGGAGCATTTCGAGGTTATGAAGGATGGAGCGATAGTCGCCAACAGCGGGCACTTCAACGTCGAAATAGACCTTCACGACCTCGAGGCTATGGCGGAGGAAGTCAGGGAGGTAAGACCCAACGTTAAGGAGTACAGGCTAAAGGACGGTAGGAGAATTTACGTTTTGGCCGACGGAAGGCTTGTAAACCTCGCCGCCGCCGAGGGACACCCCGCCTCGGTTATGGATATGTCCTTTGCCAACCAAGCCCTTTCGGCGAAGTATATAAAGGAAAACCATGAGAAGTTAGAAAATAAGGTTTACCCCGTTCCGAGGGAGATAGATGAAAGGGTAGCCCGTCTAAAGCTCGAGGCACTCGGTGTTCAAATAGACGAGCTCACCCCCGAGCAGATTAAATACCTCCAAAGTTGGGAATTCGGAACTTAATTTTCCTCCCCGCGCCCTTAAGGGCGCGGGCTTTTGATTTTTCCGAAAAATAATTCTTTTTATGAAAGAGGGCGGTATAGTCGTTATAAATTTCGGGTCCCAATACGTTCAGCTTATAGCGCGGCGGGTAAGGGAATTAAACGTTTATAGCGAAATACTCCCCTGGGATACCCCCGTAGAGGAGATAAAAAAGAGAAACCCTAAAGGGATTATTTTCTCCGGAGGTCCCGCATCGGTTTACGCAAAGGATGCACCTTTACCCGATAGGGGTATCTACGAATTGGGAATTCCCATTTTGGGGATTTGTTACGGTCTTCAGGTTTTAGCCCACCAATTGGGGGGAAAGGTGGCGCCCGCCGATAAACACGAGTACGGAAGGGCAACCTTAAAAATCCTAAACGAGGATAAGCTCTTTAAGGGGCTCCCCAAGGAGTTCCAGGTTTGGATGTCCCACGCCGATAAGGTGGTAGA
>CAZNBH010000151.1:0-2598 GCA_964571355.1 uncultured Aquifex sp. | reverse complement strand
ATCACCCCGCCGATGGGAAAACCGTAACCGACGTGAACGTCGGGCATTACCACAATCGGCTCGACAACTCCGGGAAGGGTCGAGGCGTTAACCGCCTGCCGCACGGCGTCCTCTTCGAGGAGCTCATAAAGGGTTTCGTTCAAAAAGAACCTAACCTCTTTTTGTTTTTTATTTATAGTCCCCCTTGGGAGGATGTATTCGTATTTATCCACCCTTTGGAGCTTTTCCTTTAGTCCCATCGTAGGGATTGAAATTTAGTTCCATTAAAATGGCGTTGCTCCCGTCGGGGTAATAGTTCTTTCTTACCCCTATAGGTTTAAAACCGATTTTTCTATAAACCCTTTTTGCGATTGAGTTTTTATCGGAAACCTCCAAGAGGAGCTTTTTTATACCTTCCCCTTTTAGGTTTTCGATTATCGCCTTCAAAAAGTGATAGGATAAACCCCTTCCCCTAAAGGGTTCGAAAATCTCAAACCAGTGGAGTTCCCCCTCGTCCAAAACCTTCCAAACAACGGCGTAACCCAATATCTCTTCCCCGCATTGGAGGACAAAAAGGTCAACCTTGGGGTTTTCCAAAAGTTTGGATAGTTCGGTTTCGGAGTACCTATCGGAGAAAAAGGTTATAGTTGATAAATCCCCCTCTTGGGCTTTTCTTAAAGTGAGTTGGGGCATGGTTGGGAAAGGAAGAGGTGAGCGCGCCAGGACTCGAACCTGGGACCTCCGGCGTGTCGGGCCGGCGCTCTCCCAGCTGAGCTACGCGCTCTACGTAATTAATTAATTATAACCTCCTTTTTATTGAGAAATCAACCCATCAAAGTTGTCAAAATATAAATTTGGTTCGATGAAAGAATTTTTCCAACAGTTAACCCCCTTTGTGATACTGATGTTGCTTTTTTTCTCCCTAACTTTCCAAATTTTGACCTATTTATTCTTTATAAAAGAGCCTCAAACGAGGCTGATGAAAAAGTACCTTCGCGAAAATCCCGAATTTTGGGAAATAGAGGACGCGGTAGCCTTTTTTAAAAAGACCCTAAAAAGGGTCGATAAAAATAATATCGGGAACGATAAGGGGGTAAAGAGAAATGATTTTTCCCATACGAGGGGGCGGGGTAAACTTCGACCCTAAGAAGGAGATAAAACGAACGGTTCCCAAAAGTGGGAGCGGAAACCCTTCCACCGAAGGTGTTGTTTTGGAAATTCAATCCCTCGAGGTGGAGGATAAACCCGCCTCCCAAAAGGTGGAACGCCTGAAAAAACTAATCAAAGAGGGTAGATACCCCCTAAATCCCGAAAAGGTTGCCGAAAAGTTGATAGATTTTCTAACCGATGTCGGATAAACTCCTCTTAGGACTCCTCTATGTGGATAAAAAATTTAAAAAACCCGAAGATATAGAGGAACTCCGCCCCCATATAGAGTTAATCTTTAAGATAGCCTCCGAAAGGGAAAGTTTTACCGAAGAGGAGATATACCTCTTTAGGAAACTCCTGTACAAACTCGACCGTTTTTCGGAATTTTTGGAGGAAAAACTTCAATTGTTCGGTGATAAATTTAAGCTTGAAGGGAGGCTATAACTATGTTTGGCAATTCCATTTCCATCCTATACAGCGCCATTCTCGCCGACCAAAAGGCGTTGGAAATAAGAAACCGAAACGTGGCAAACGCCGATAATCCCGATTACGTCAGGGAAAGGCCGGTTTTGGAAAACCTACCCGCCACGGGCGGGGTAAACGTTGTAAACGTTGAAAGGCTTAGCGATGAAATACTCCACGCCCAGCTGCTATCCTCCAACAGCAAACTGAAGGGTTTTGAGGAGCAAAAATCCCTATACGAAACCATCCAAGCCTATTTCGACGATACGACGGGAACCGGAATCCAAAACGCTATAGACGATTTTTATCAAGCTTTGCACGACTTTTTAAGGGAACCCACTAACGAAGCTGCTAAGTATAACCTCCTCTCTAAGGGTGAATACCTCGTTAATTCCCTAAAGGATAGGTATAACAAACTCGGACAAATCCAAAACGACATAATTGAAAAAATTCCCACCGTTTTAGGAAAAATAAACGAAATTTCCAAACAGTTGGGGGAATTGAACAAGGAAATAACCCTTATGTACGCCAAAAGTTATTCCCAATCGAAGGATTACAAATCCCTCCTCGACAAAAGGGACGAGCTCCTTAAAGAGCTATCCCAATACGTAAATATAAAATACAAAACCGACAAGTTCGGTAGGGTTGAGGTCGATATTTTTGAGGGAAATTCTACCGCGTCCGGATTTATAAAATTGGTCGACTACAACGGGTATTCCAATAGCCTCGAATTCGATAGCACAACGTTGAGCTTTTACGACAAAAGTGGAGTTAAATGGAACTTAAGCTACTTTAAAACGGGAATTTTGGGGGCTTACGCGAATACCTACACCTTTGTTCAAAATTTAAAGGCTAGGCTCGACACGTTGGCAAATACCTTGGTAACGAATACGACCATAAATGCGGGAAATACCCAGGTGTTTAACGGAACCGATGTGGCAACCTTGGCGCTCAATATAACAAAAAACGATTTGGACAACTATAACGCCTCCAATGCTTCAACCGATT
>CAZNBH010000150.1:0-2599 GCA_964571355.1 uncultured Aquifex sp. | reverse complement strand
TTAAGTCTCCGTATTAAAAGCCCTATCCCCCGCATCTCCCAAACCGGGGATGATAAAACCATTTTTGTCCAACCCTTGGTCCACCGCTATTGTGTAAATATCCACTTGGGGAAACCTTTGGGAAATCTTTTCCAACCCTTGGGGGGAGGAAACGCAATGGAGGGTTTTCACCTTTAGGGGTTTTTCCTTTAAAACCTCCTCCAATACGAGTTCCATGGTTCCACCGGTTGCCAGCATGGGGTCGGGAATTAAAACTATTTTTCCTTCGAGGGGAGGATATCTTTTATAGAAAATCCTACTCTTGAGGGTTTTTTCGTCCCTCTTTGCGGCGATAAAGCCCCCTTGGGCGTCTTTTAAAACCTCCATCATTCCGTCGAACATCGGAAGGGAAGCCCTGAGCACGGCTATAACCACTATTCGGTTTTCTTCCAAAAAACCGAACTTGTACTCCCCATTCCAAAGTTTTACCCTTTTTGGGGTTAGGATTAAGTCCTCTAACATATAAGGGAGGGCTAATTTTCCGATTTCCTTTAAGGTTTCCCTAAATTTCCAATGGTCCACATTTAAAGGTCTGATGGAATTCACGAGATGAACCAAAAGGGGATTGGTCAAACGGTAAACGGGCATAACTCTATTTTAAAAGTTGGGAAACGATTTCCTTGGACCACCTCCCAATGGAGCCGGCGCCCAAGAACACCACCACTTTTGGTTTTTCCTCCCTTAACAACAACTTTAGGAGTTCCAAAACGGTTTCCTCGGTGGGGGCAAAAAAGGAGTTGGTGTCTCCCGCGAGGTTGGAGCCGTTTATATTCGGGATAGGTTCCTCCCCGGCGGGGTATATTTCGGTAATTATTCCCCTATAGGGTTTTAAAACCTCAATAAAATCCCTCCAGAGGTAGAAGGTTCTTGTATACCTGTGGGGTTGGAATACGAAAATAAGTTCCCTATCGGGGTAAAACTCACGAAGGGCGTCGAAAACCGCTTTTATCTCCCTCGGGTGGTGGGCGTAATCGGTATAAAACACCACCTCGGCGGTCTCACCGAGCTTTTCCAATCTCCTTTCGGCGTTTTTGAACTCCCGAAGGGCTTCCCCTATTTTTTGAGGGTCTATACCGCTTTCGACGGCAACAGCGACCGATGCGAGGGCATTGTAGAGGTTGTGAAGACCCCACACGTTGACCTCTAGGTTTTCTATAACCCCCTTGGGGGTCTTTACGGAGAACCTATAACCTTTTTGGGTTTTTTCGAAGTCTATTAACCTGTAATCGGCGGGGTAATCCCTCCCGTAGGTTACCACTTTGCGGGTAATCCTTGGAAATATTTCCCTTACAACGGGGTCGTCTATATTTACCACCGAAAACCCGTAAAAGGGGACCTTGTTTATAAACTCCAAAAAGGAGTTTTTTACGTTTTCGAAACTCCCGTAGTGGTCCAAATGTTCTCTATCTATGTTTGTTACAACCGAAACGGTGGGTGATAGCTTTAAAAAGCTTCCGTCGCTTTCGTCGGCTTCGGTTATTAAAATTTCTCCCCGCCCGAGGCGGGCATTTTTTCCCTCAAAGAGGTGCAGTTTACCCCCTATCAATACGGTGGGGTCTAAACCGGCGGTGTAAAAGATATAGGCGAGCATAGAGGTGGTGGTGGTTTTTCCGTGGCTTCCGCTTACCGCTATAGTTTCCTTCACCCTCGCCAATTCGGCGAGCATCTCCCCCCGTGGGATAACCGGTATGCCGAGTTTTTTCGCCTTTAGGGTTTCGGGGTTCCTCTCGGGGTTTACCGCCGACGAATAAACCACCACTTGGGTTTCTTTGGGCAGATGTTCCTCCGAGTGTCCTATAAAAATTTTTGCACCCCTTTGGCGGAGGATTTTTACGTTGGTATTCTCCGAGAGGTCGCTACCGCTAACCTTATAACCCATATCGAGGAGGATATGGGCTATTCCCGACATACCTATGCCGCCTATTCCTACAAGATGAAAATGTTTTATGCGTTGTTTGAACATTATTTGCGTTGCTATAAAATTATATCCATATTGTGAAAGCCTTTAAAGGAAAAGAAGACCTACAAAAGTCTGAAAAACCTACAAAAAACATTTTTGGTAGTTATATTTTTTACACCAACATAACAATATTTGCACTAATTTTTTTAGTTCCCATAGGAGCCTATTTGATTACAGGAAACAAAGCTTTTCTTTCCTGGGAGCATTTTGCCTTTGCCGGCATTGTTGGGGGTTTACAAATATTTGTAACCCGCTTTTTTAGGAATCAATTGTTTAAGTTCCTCGAAAAGGTTCGTTATAACTTTAACAAATTGAGCAATCTTGTTAAAAATATTCGAAAGTTTAACGATATTAAAAAGTTCAAACAGGAAAAGGATGAGCTTTTAAGACCTTTAATGGAGGAGGAAAACTTAAGACCTTTGGGGGAAAGCATCGATATTCTTCTCAACCAATTTGTGGAAATTTTCGAAATCAAACTCTTTAAGGAGGAACTAATAAGGAGATTAACCACCACTTTGAACACCGATAAGCTATCCAACATCTTGGCGAGCAACCTTTTGAGGTTTTTTGACCTCCATGCGGTTGCTATTTATTTAAAGG
>CAZNBH010000149.1:0-2611 GCA_964571355.1 uncultured Aquifex sp. | reverse complement strand
CCCAAAGTTAATGCCCTTTCCCATTTTTTCACCTTAAACGGGTGGACAATAATAAAACTTCCTTGTGGAGTTGGATAAAAAAAACTTGACCTTGGGGAGGGTTTCCTATACCAACACCCTACCCCTCTTCTACGGTCTAAAACTCCCATTTGTCCGTATAGAGGAGGGAACCCCTTCGCAACTGGCGAGGAAACTCGAATTTAACCTCATCGATGGGGGAATTCTATCGTCGGTTTACTACCTTAGGAATAAGGAAAGGTTTATTTTGCTCCCCGATGTGTCGATTTCTTCCTTTGGAAAAACCCTTTCGGTGTTGCTCTTTTCAAAGAAACCCCTTGGGAGAATAGAGACGATAAAACCCTCCCCCGAAAGTTTGACCTCCAATTTTTTGACCTACGTTATTTTTCGGAAATTTTTAAACCGCAAGGTGGTATTCACCCCCGAAGGGGCGGACGCTTTTTTATTAATAGGAGATAAGGCGTTAAAGGAAATGCCCGCTTCGCGGGGTTTTGTTTACGATATAGGGGAACTCTGGTTCAAATATACCGACCTACCGGCGGTTTTTGCCCTCTTTTTGGTACCCAAAGGTTGGGCTTACAAAAATCCCGATAAATTTTCCCAACTCACCTTAAAGGTGTGGGAAAGTAGGGAAACCTTTTTTGGAAACTTGGAAAACTTAAACCTCTCGGAGGAAACCAAAAGATACCTCCAAACGTTGGATTACCACTTTAGGGAGGAACACCTAAGGAGTTTGGAACTCATCGAAAAATTCTTAAGGGATTATTACCTAAACAACCTTTAAGGGTTTTCTTTCCAAAAACCGATGTCCTATAAATGTTAACATTTACTTAAAAATCCTACGGAGGTGGGCTAATGAAGCTACACGAACACCAAGCGAAGGAAATATTTGCTAAATACGGCATACCCGTTCCCGAGGGAAAGGTTGCCTTTACCGTAGAACAGGCGAAGGAAATTGCGGAGGAGCTCGGAGAATTCCCCCTCGTGGTTAAAGCCCAGGTTCACTGCGGGGGAAGGGGAAAAGCCGGCGGTGTGAAAATCGTCAAAAACATGGACGAACTCGAGGAAGCCGTTGCCAACCTATTGGGCAAAACCTTGAAAACCTTCCAATGTCCCGACGGTAAGCCCGTAACCAGGGTTTTAATAGAAAAGGCTACAAATATCGATAAGGAGTATTACGCCGCAATTACCCTCGACAGGAGCAAATCCAAGCCGGTTTTAATGGCTTCCGCCGCCGGAGGTATGGAAATAGAGGAAATCGTTAAGGAAAACCCCGATGCGATAATCATCGAAACCATAGACCCCGAGTTGGGATTAATGCCCTACCAAGCCCGTAAGATGGCGTTTAAATTGGGCCTCCCCGTAAAGGAGGCGGCAAAAATCTTCCTCAAAATGTGGGAGGTTTACAAGGAAAACGACGCCTCCTTGGTGGAAATCAACCCTCTCGTGGTCACCAAAGAGGGTAAGGTTGTAGCCCTCGACGCAAAAATGGACATAGACGATAACGCCCTGTTCAGACATCCCGAACTCGCCGAGCTCGAGGACGAAGAACAGCTACCCCCGCAGGAAAGGGAGGCTAAAAAGTACAACCTCAACTATGTAAAGCTAAACGGAAACATCGGATGCATGGTAAACGGTGCCGGTCTGGCTATGACCACTATGGACATCGTTAAACTCGCCGGTGGAGAACCCGCAAACTTCCTCGACGTCGGCGGTGGTGCAAACGTCGAGCAAATAGCCAACGCCTTTAGGATTCTTATGGGAGACCCCGACGTTAAGGTGGTTTTCATCAACATCTTCGGGGGTATCCTAAGGGTTGACCGCCTCGCCAAAGGTATCATCGAAGCCTCCAAAATGGTGGAAATCAGGGTTCCCATCGTCGCAAGACTCGAGGGAACCAACGCCGAAGAGGGTAGGAAGCTCCTCCTCGAAAGCGGTCTAAACATAATCCCCGTTAAAGATATGTGGGAAGGTGCCCAAAAGGCGGTCGAATTGGCAAAACAAGCCGAACAGTCCTGCAACTAAAGGGGGCATTCCGAGGTGAAGGTTTATCTCGGCTGGGGGGCGGTTCTAAGGTTTTGCGAATACCTCCTCCCCGATATCGAATTGGCAATAGAAAAGGAAACGGGGGAGGCGTTGGACATCAAATACGACTTTGATGACATAGAAGAGCTCGAACCCATACCCGACGAGTACGTCTACGCCCTAAAGAGAACCGCCGCCCACTTTGCGCTAAAGGGGAACCTGCCCCCCCTATCCTTCGCCGAGGATAACTCGGTGGAGGACGAGGAGCTAATTGCCTATATAGACACCTATAAAGGAAACTACGAGTTTGCCTCCCTCGTGTTCTTTTCCGAAACGTTGGGAATTTATTTACCCGTAAAGGGTCTAAAGGAACCTTTACACTTCGAACACGAGGAGAGGGATATAGAAATCTGTTCCATTGGGAGTTTGTATACGTTGAAGGAAGACCTCCAAAGGTTGGAGGAACTCCTAAGGGAAAAGCCGCAAGGGGATTTCGACGAAAGAATTCCCTGGCACGTGGAGTTAAAGGCGGTAAGGACTTTACTCGACTACACCGATAGGGCTATAG